>JAPUKJ010000087.1 GCA_027295705.1 Ignavibacteria bacterium
TGGATAGGGGTAATCAGAGACCACGCCACATCCACGCTATCACCTCGGGCATAGAGTGTCTCATCACCGAGCATGCAGTCAAGGATCAATCTCGTGTATGCATCAGTGAGTTGACCGCCAAAAGACGAGCCATAGCGGAAATCCATTGTAACCGGTCTCATGCGCATGGAAGATCCGGGAATTTTCGAGCTAAACTTCAGAGAGATCCCCTCATCAGGCTGTATCCGAATGACAATATTATTGTGTCCGAGATGTTCTGCTGGAAGGGCAGTGAAAAGGTGATGCGGTGTCTTCTTGAACTGAATGGCAATCTCAGTAACGCGCTTGGGCAAACGTTTGCCTGACCTCACGTAGAACGGAACATCTGCCCATCGCCAATTGTCAATTGTAAATTTCAACGCAACATACGTCTCAGTCAAGCTCTTGGCCGATACGCCTTTTTCGCTCTTGTAACCGGGTACCTCTTTTCCACCGACCGTTCCAGCCGTGTACTGCCCCCGAACCGAGCAACAATGAACATCGTCAGGTTTAATGGGTCGAATTGCCTGGAACACTTTTTGCTTTTCGTCGCGAACCTGTTGCGCATCAAACAGAACCGGCGGCTCCATTGCGGTGAGCGCAAGCAATTGCATCATGTGGTTCTGAATCATGTCGCGCATCGCCCCCGCCTCCTCATAATACGAACCCCGATTTTCTACACCGACTGTCTCTGCTGCTGTGATTTGCACATGATCAATGTAATTGCGGTTCCAGATAGGTTCGAAAATGCCGTTGGAAAAGCGAAACACTAAGAGATTTTGAACAGTCTCCTTCCCAAGATAGTGGTCGATGCGGTAGACTTGATCTTCATGGAAGACCTCCAAAACGTCTGCGTTTAATTCCCTCGCTGACGCTAGGTCTACACCGAACGGTTTTTCTATGATAATGCGCACCCAGTTCTTAGGCTTTCGCGGAGCGCTTAGACCAGATGAACCAAGGTGTTTGACGATGGAGGTGTATAAGCTCGGGGGAGTAGAGAGATAGAAAAGAAAATTCCCACTCGAACCACGCGACGCATCAATTGCAAATAACTCGTCCTTCAGTCCATTATAGCCATCTGCGATACCCGGATCCATCGGAACATAATGAAGACACTTTGCAAAGTTATCCCAGAGAATCGACTCCGATTCACCCAATTGCCCGAAGTCCTTCATCGCTTGAAGCAGATACGTGCGAAACTTGTCATTATCCATTGCTGTCCTAGCAACGCCGACAATCGCAAACCCTGCAGGGAGCAATCCCTGACGGACCAAATCAAACACAGCCGGAATGAGCTTGCGTTTCGTCAGGTCGCCCGAAGCACCAAAGATTACCATGACACATGGATCTGGGATCTTTTCCATCCGGGTTGTCTCTTGAAGAGGGTTTGCTTGAAGTACGTCTTGCATGAAGTGAGTATCAGAGAATCAAAATCACAGAAGGGTACAAGTTATCAACACACAGCAAGTATCAAAACAATGATCAAACAACTAACTCTTTGCCTTCACAGCGTGTCCGCCAAACTCATTGCGAAGTGCAGCGAGCAGCCTGTGGGCGAAAGAGTTTCTATCACGCGAAGCAAACCGTGACTGTAATGCGATCGTGATTACCGGAGCCGGCACTTCTCGTTCAATGGCTTCGAACACCGTCCAACGGCCCTCTCCGCTATCTGCCACGTAGGGTTGGAGTTTCTCAAGTTTCGGATCTTTCTCGAAGGCCAACTCAGCCAACTCCAGAAGCCATGAACGAACTACACTTCCCTGGTTCCATAGATGTGAAACTTTTTGCAGATCAAGCTCGAAAGGTGAGGCCCTCAAGATGTCGAATCCTTCTGCATAGGCTTGCATCATACCGTATTCAATACCATTGTGGATCATTTTCACGAGATGACCTGCACCACTCGCACCGCAATAAAGGTAGCCATCGGGTGGAGCCAAGGTCTTAAAGACAGGTTCCAAAGACTGATACGCCTCTTTCTCTCCACCGATCATCAAGCAATAGCCAACCTTCAAGCCCCAGATACCACCACTGGTCCCACAGTCGATAAAATGAATCCCTTTCGCTAGTAATTCATCATGCCTCCGGACGGTATCTTTGTAGTATGAATTTCCGCCGTCAACAATGATGTCACCTTTAGAAAGAAGGGGCACAAGGTCATTGATATTCTGATCGACGGGCGCGCCTGAAGGAACCATGAGCCACACAGCCTTTCTTTCCTGGAGTTTACCAGCGAGATCTTTCAGTGAGTTTGAGCCTGTGGCCCCTTTGCTCACGGCTTCCTGGATCTTATCAGTAGTTCGGTTGTAAGCAACGATTCGGTGTTTGTCCCGGAGAAGACGCTCAACCATATTCCCTCCCATCTTGCCGAGACCCACGAAGCCTATTTGCATTTCACAGCTCCTTTCATTCTAGAGTTATGCGCTTGGTACGGTGGCCTTGGAGAATTCTTTCTTCTTCTGCCCAAGATGACTATAAAGGCCATCGAACGATTTTTCGAACGAGGCAACACCATCATCCTCGAGTTTTTTCATGACCCACTTCATATCAATGCCTGCATTTGCAAGATCGCCAAGTACCTTCTCGGCTGCTGCCATATCTGTTTCAACCGTGAGAATAGGCTTGCCATGGTCCAGAAAAGCCGTATAAGTCTGAGGCGGTACTGTGTTGACAGTGTGCTTACCGATCAATCCATCGACGTACTTTACATTGCTGTAAGCCGGGTTCTTTGTACCTGTACTCCCCCAGAGAGGTCGCTGCATAGCAGCCCCTTTGTTCTTGAGTTCTTTAAATCTCCGTGAATTAAAAGCGTCTTTGAAAGCTTGATAAATCATTTTCGTGTTTGCGATGGCAGCTTTACCAAGCATGCCACACAGCTTCTCCTTTTCAGCTTTGTCAGTTGTTGCTGTAACTTTCTTCTGCAGTAGATCATCTACCAGTGTATCAATGCGGCTCACGAATACACTCGCGACGGAAGCAACGTGGTCAAGAGGCTTGCCACTCTTAAGTCTCCTCTCGAGCCCTGTAATGTAGGCATTGGTTACTTCTTTGTACCTCTCAACTGAAAATATAAGCGTCACATTAATATTCATCCCCTCGCTGATTGATTGTTCAATTCCCGGAAGTCCCTCCTTTGTTGCGGGAATTTTCACCATCAAATTCTTTCTGTTGATTCGTCCCCAGAGCAGTCGCACTTCTTCGATTGTTGCCTTGGTGTCGCGGGCTTTGCTGGGAGTGACCTCGACACTTACATATCCATCCCGGCCATGTGTCCTCTCGTACACGGTATTGAGAACATCTGCCGCCATCTGAATATCCTTCACCATCACCGCTTGAATGATCTCAGACACGCTGATCTTTCGTGAGCTCTCGACAAGCTCACGGATCTGGTCGTCGTAATCGTTACTGCCGGAAATTGCATTGTCAAAGATCGTCGGGTTCGATGTAACTCCAAGCAGCCCTTGATCCACCATTTTCTTCAAATCGCCTCTCGTAATCAGCCTGCGACTGATGTTGTCGAACCAGATGCTCTGGCCAACCTTCTCAAGTTGCTGTATACTGTTCATTCAGAATTCTTCCTCTTTGCTTAACGTTGATATTCTTCAATCTCTAAAACTTTTTGCAGTCGACGGGCGTGGCGCTCTTCATTCGTAAACGTGGCACTAAGAAACGCTCGCGCAATTTCCAGTGCAGGAGTAGGACCAATTACTCGAGATCCGAGACACAGCACATTCATATCATCATGCTCGACTCCCTGATGCCCCGAGTAGGTATCATGCGCCAGTCCTGCACGGATACCTTTGATCTTGTTCGCAGCAACACACGCGCCGATGCCGCTACCGCACACAAGTATGCCACGCTCAACATCTTCTTTGGTTACCGCTAATCCAACTGCGCGTGCAAAATCAGGATAGTCTGAAGGGGTTTCATCATCCGCACCGAGATCAATCACGTCATGACCATCCTTCTTCAGTTCCGAGACTAACAGTTGTTTTAACTGGTAGCCAGCATGGTCACCAGCGATTGCAACTTTCATGACATCACCCTTTTCGCTGCGTTTACGACATTCTCAACAGTCAGTCCAAACCCCTCAAAAGCATCGTTAGCGGGAGCAGAAGCTCCAAAGGAGGACATGCCAATGAATTCACTTTTGGGCCCAAGGTATCGGTCCCAGCCTAACCGTACTCCCGCCTCGATTCCAACACGTGCAGTTACAGACGGAGGCAGCACGCTCCCTTTGTAGTCATCCGATTGCGCCTCGAACAATTCCCAAGATGGCATACTGATGACCCGTGAGCGGATTCCTCCACCGACTAGCTGCTCATGAGCCTTGAGAGCAAGAGAGACTTCCGATCCTGTTGCAAGCAACAAGACATCAGGATTCTCCTCACCTGTTAGAATATATGCTCCCTTCACAAGATTCTCAGCAGAAGCATATTTCGTCTGGTCAAGAACCGGAAGCTTTTGCCGGGTAAGGGCAAGCATCGTTGGACCCGTACGATGTTCAAGCGCAAACTTCCATGCATAGGCGGTCTCATACGCGTCGGCAGGGCGAATTAATATAATTCCCGGCATTGCGCGCAGTGACGAAAGATGTTCAACCGCTTGGTGGGTCGGACCGTCTTCGCCGAGACCGATGCCGTCGTGGGTGTACACAAAAATAGTTGGATACTTTGAGAGAGCAGCAAGACGAATCGTCGGGCGCATGTAATCGGTAAAGCAAAAGAACGTCGCCCCATAGGGAATAAGCAAATCACTCACTGCAATCCCGTTCATAATCGCCCCCATACCGTGCTCGCGTACACCAAATCGTATGTATCGACCTGCTCGGTTGCTTTTGCTGAAGTCGCTAACCCCCTTGAACCTGGTATTGTTTGATGGAGTCAGGTCTGCCGAACCACCAAGAACGAGCGGAAGTTTTGGCATAATGGCATCAAGGGTTTTGCCCTGTGCCTCACGCGTTGCCATGGAAGTTGACGGATCAAATTCCGGCATCGACTGAGACCAGATGTTCGGCCAATCCTCCGGCAGCTTGCGAGCAGCTGCAGTTTGAAACTCCTTGGCAAGCTTAGGATAGACGTCCCCATACTTCGCAAACAAAGCCTTCCATTCTCGTTCCTGTCTTTCACCCTTGTGGATTGCCTCACGAAACACCCTCTGTGCTTCATCCGGAATGTAAAACTTCTTTTCGGGATCCCAGCCGTACCGTTTCTTAGTCAAAGCAACTTCTTCGTCACCGAGCGGAGACCCGTGAGCATCATGTGAATCCTGTTTGTTCGGACTCCCATAACCAATGTGCGTTCTGAGTTTGATGATCGAAGGACGTGATTGCTCTTGTTGCGCCGCCTTCAATGCCTGTTCAAACGACGCCATATCGTTGCCCGCCAGACCATCGCCACCGACAGTTTGCACAAACCAGTCATACGCCTCGAACCTCTTCGCAACATCCTCACCGAAAGAGAGTGACGTTTCACCGTCGATGGTTATGTGGTTGTCATCATAGATTACAATCAGGTTGTCCAGACCAAGATGGCCAGCGAGTGAGCACGTTTCCGATGAGACACCCTCTTGCAAACAACCATCGCCTGCAATGACATAGATTCTGTAATCCGTAATCCGAAATCCGTCCCGATTAAAATATGCCTCAAGGTATTTCTCCGCGATCGCCATCCCGACAGAATTGGAAATCCCCTGACCTAGTGGCCCAGTCGTAACTTCAACACCTGGCGTGTGTCCATACTCAGGGTGACCGGGCGTCTTGCTCTGCCATTGACGGAAGTTCTTGATTTCATCAAGGGATAGATCATACCCCGTAAGATGAAGGAGCGAGTAAAGCAGCATGCAACCGTGTCCTGCCGAAAGAACAAACCTATCCCGATTGACCCACTTGGGATTGTGGGGGTTATGCCTCAGATGTTTCGTCCATAGAACATACGCCGCTGGAGCGATTCCCATCGGCATGCCGGGATGACCTGACTTTGCTTTTTGCACTGCATCCATCGAAAGGCAGCGAATGGTGTTGATGCATAGTTCGTCAAGCTCTGAGAGGCTAGGATGCCTCGGAAGCCTGCCGTCTGTTGGGAATTGTTGTTTTGCACTCAATGAGGAAGCTGTGGTTTTTGCAGATTCCATAAACGTCAGATGATTGTACGATTTGAGAAAGGCGAATTAATGTCTGAGATTCGTCGCGCCGATACCATAAGATAGGCAAAAAAAGAGAATATTCAACGAGTCCGTTTACCAGCAGTTGCCAAGTGTTCGAAACTACAGACCGTGTTGGCTAATGAAGAAGAGACTTCCATTCATGGAGAACTACTTATGATCGAGTTTCTCCAATTTCGGTTTAATTAAATACATGCAGTACGGGGCACTAGGATTGTTTCGGAAGTAATCCTGGTGATAGTTCTCTGCATTGTAGAACTGTGTCAAAGGCTTGATCTCCGTTACGATGGCACTGCTGAAATTCTTCGCTGCATCCATCTTAGACTTTTCCGCTGCCGTCTTTTGCTTCTCGTCCTGGTAGAAGATCACCGAGCGGTATTGTGTCCCGACGTCGGCTCCTTGTCGGTTCAAAGTTGTAGGGTCGTGCACCTCCCATAATACTTCCAACAACCGTTCATAGCTGATCTTCTTCTGGTCGAAGGTAATTTGAGCAACTTCAGCGTGCCCCGTCGTCCCTGAGCACACCTCTTCGTAAGTGGGGTTGGCTGTTGACCCGCCAGCATAGCCGGCCTCGACCGATTGAACGCCATCCAGCCGCTCGAATACTGCTTCAACACACCAGAAACATCCTGCTCCGAATGTAGCTTTTTCAAGTTGATTCATTTTGTTCTGTTCCTGAAGAGAAAAAGGGAAACTAACGAATAAGAAAATTATTAGGTATGCTATCATGTCATTTTCCCCATGTATCTTGAAAACAACTCACTTCAAGCCTTCGTTCCTTACACGCATTATTTGTGGAATGAGTATACGAAGGAGTTGTGGATTCTACATTGAGAAAGGTTCACGTTTTGTTCACACTTGCCGTCGCACACTCACCTTACTCCGCTGGCTCAACCATCGCGGACATCGAGCCCTTGCAGTGTGGAATCCGGCAGTCGGCGCCGTAAGATTGAATCTGGTCGCGCTTCAGCTCTGCCCGTTCCTGGGGTGGGGTGTTAACAATGACCCTCCCCTTCGCATCCACCTCACACGCCATTTCATAGGCTGCCGACTCCGAGTGACCAAAAATCTCCATGAGCATCTCGATGACATAATCGTACGAATGATCATCGTCATCAAGGAGAATGACATGATACATCGGGACCAGCGCGGTGGTCTCCTCAGTGCCGGTTTCCTCAATGGTCTCGGGAAGCGTCTGCGTATCGGGAATGTCTGGCATGGCTTCACGCAAAGCTACAAAGAGTGACGTGTTGAGTCAACCGCAGATTGATCTGGGTTACGAAGAAGTGCGTAGCGGCGACTCCTGCCAACTTTCTACTTCGATCTCGGCTTTGTTTTCTCTGCGAATTTCGTTACATTGAGGGTACAGAATTAGAAAGCAAATAGGTTCACACA
>JAPUKJ010000088.1 GCA_027295705.1 Ignavibacteria bacterium
ATGATTGCCGAACTCGTGATTGCAAAGAAGCTTGAATCAACGGGGGAAGACATATTTCATACTGTTCATTCCCATCCGACGCTTAGCGAGGCTGTCATGGAAGCCGCTGCGGAGGCATACGGTCAGGCGATTAACATCTAGATCTGGATCTATTCAGACATAAGGGAAGGGTTTTGACGATGCGAGTGGTGGAGATTCTGGAGTTGGGACGTACTGATTACAAAATCTGTTGGGATTTTCAGAGAAGGGTCTTCGGTCTGCGGGCAGCTGGCCTGATTCCTGATAGCCTTCTTCTCACTGAACATGACCACGTTTACACAATCGGAAAGGGCGGTGACACTGACCATTTGCTGGCGAATGAACTTGAGTTGAAAGAAAGAGGTGCTACGGTCTACCATAATGACCGTGGCGGGGATGTTACATATCATGGTCCGGGGCAATTAGTCGGTTATCCAATCCTCGATTTGAGATCCTATTACCTTGACTTGCATCGATACCTTCGGGATATTGAAGAAGTTATCATTCGATCATTGAAAGCATTTGATCTACTTGGTAGAAGGATCGATGGGTATACCGGTGTATGGGTTGACGACGACAAGATTTGCGCAATCGGTGTCAAATCCAGTCGGTGGGTAACAATGCATGGATTTGCACTCAACGTGAACACCGACCTGTCCTTCTTTCAAAGGATCATTCCTTGCGGCATTTTTGAAAAGGGTGTTACTTCGCTCGGGCAACTAGTAGGTAGAGACGTCGAAATGGAGGAGGTATCAGACCGCGTAATAAAGGAATTTGGCAATGTTTTTCATGTGGAAGTACGAAATGGGGAGTCGGAGAAGATGCTCGGATTCAACGATTTGCCCGAAGGCGAATCAAACTCACTTATGGCGGTTGACTAGAGATTCTGAATATGGGCTAAGCAAGTGCCATCAACGAGACCTACGAAGTCAATAGTAGCTGCAAACCGTCCGGGCGATAAGTCTGCCCTAGTTTCCGCAGGCCGAGCAATGGAGAGTCTGGCGAAAGAGCAGATCATCGATACATACAAGAACTGCGTCGCTGCGCGTCTTATCGATAACAAGATTCTCCTGCTATTGAAACAAGGGAAGTGTTTCTTCCACATCGGCGGTTCGGGACATGAAGTTGCGCAAACGGCCACTGCGCTTGCAATGAAACCCGGATACGACTGGGCGTATCCCTATTACCGTGATCTGGCGTTCTCCCTGCAGTTCGGTTACACGATTGAAGAGATCATGCTTGAGGCCCTTCATAGGAAGGGTGGACCCAGCAGCAACGGTTTTGCAATGCCGTTTCATTATGGGCATAAGAAGTGGAGGATCATCGCTCAATCTAGTCCTACCGGCACGCAGTTTCTAGGAGCCGTTGGTACGGCGATGGGTGCCGCAAAGGATGGAAAGGACGAAGTGGTTTACGTCTCGTCAGGGGAAGGAGCTACAAGCGAAGGTGAATTCCATGAAGCAGTGAATTGGGCTGCACGGGAGAGATATCCGGTCATTTTCCTTATTCAGAACAACAAGTATGCGATTTCGGTGCCTGTCGTAGACCAGGTGGCTGGCGGATCCGTCTACAACTTGGTGAAAGGCTACGAGGGACTAAATCGTTATAGGGTTGATGGGTGCAACTTCAGAGAGATGTACGAAGTCGCGAGTGATGCTGTTGTGAAAGCTCGTCGAGGTGATGGGCCAAGTGTCATAGAAGCAGACACCGTGCGGCTGCTTCCTCATTCCTCATCAGATGATCAGAGGAAGTATCGTGACCCGGGCGATCTCGAAGAGGATAGGAGAAAGGATCCTATTCCGAGGTTTGAAGAGTTCCTGGCCGAAGAGGGGCTCCTTGCATCTAGTGACTTCCAGAAGATCAAGGAGGAGATTCAAACTCGCATTGATGCTGCGGCAGAATCGACAGAGAAGTTACCAATACCTGATGGCAGCGAACTCGAAAGGTACGTGTACAGTCCCCAAGTTGTTGTGCCAGCGAAAGGATTTGTTGAAGCTGAGCACAAAGGTCGAAACATCGTAATGGTCGATGCAATAAACCACGCGCTTGCGGAAGAGATGGAGCGTAATCCCAAAATGCTGATCTATGGGCAAGATGTTGCGGGCAAGAAGGGAGGAGTTTTTACGGCTACGAAGGGTTTGACTGAGAAATTCGGCTACGATAGAGTCTTCAATTCGCCGCTTGCCGAAGCGAGCATCATCGGCACCGCGTTAGGATTGGCGATCCGAGGAGACTACAAGCCCGTAGTCGAGATCCAATTTGGCGACTACATTTGGCCCGGCTTCATGCAGTTGCGAGACGAAGTTGCTACGTTGCGGTTCCGCGCTTTCAATGCTTGGTCATGTCCCATGGTGATCCGAGTTGCTGTTGGAGGCTACATTCACGGAGGGTTATACCACAGCCAATCGATCGATGGGTTCTTTGCCCATATCCCTGGTATCAGAGTCGTGTACCCATCGAACGCGGCGGATGCAAAGGGTCTGCTGAAAACGGCGTGTCGTGAGCAGGATCCTGTGCTGTTTTGCGAACACAAAGGACTGTACCGTCAACGTTTTGCCTCAGCGCCAGAGCCAGACTCGAACTACCTTCTGCCATTTGGTGTTGCAAAAATCAAGAAAGAAGGTGAAGATATAACGGTTATTACTTGGGGGATGTTGGTTCAGCGATCTCTTGACGCTGCAAAGAAAATCGAAGAGAAACACGGCGCGAGTGTCGAGGTTATCGACCTGCGCACGCTTAATCCGCTGGATAAGGATAGCATCTTAGCCTCGGTAAGTAAGACTGGCAAGGTACTTGTCGTGCATGAAGATACGCTAACCGGGGGTTTCGGAGCTGAAATCGCCGCCATCATTGCTGCGGAGGTCTTCGAACGGCTTGATGCACCAGTTCAGCGTGTTGCGGCAAAAGATACGCCTGTTCCCTACGGTCCCAGACTTGAAGCAGCAATGTTGCCTCAAGAATCAGATGTTGTTGCAGCATTAGAGCGACTTGTGAAATATTAAGGTGCTCTGTAAGGGGCCCAAGAACGAGCCATGCCAGTCTCAACCGAAGAACTCAAACCCCTAAGGACAACGCCCCCGGTTCTGTCCAATCAGAACAGAGTAGAGTTGTACTATTACATGCGCCTGACGCGCGAGTGTGACAATGCGATCCTTCGTTTGTACAAGCAAGGAAAAATGGTAGGAGGGGCATATACCGGCAAAGGTAATGAAGCCACAGCGGTGGGAAGTGCTTTTGCCTTGAAGAAGCATGACTACATTTTCCCGCTTCACAGGGATCTGGGGGCTCACCTGGTCAAAGGACAGTCCTTGCGAAACATATTCCTTCAACTTCTGGGACGGGGCAACAGTTTCACGGGAGGACGCGATGGTACCGCTCACTATGCCGACCCGTCGCTAAAAATCTATGGGAATGTTAGCCACCTTGCGGCGATGATACCAGTTGCAGTTGGTGTTGCACTGGCGTCAAGAATGCGGAAGGAACATGCCGTAGTTATGAGCTACATCGGAGATGGCGGCTCGAGTTTGGGTGAATTCCATGAAGGTATGAACATGGCTGCGGTCATGAAACTTCCCTTTGTTCTCATCATAGAGAATAACCAGTATGCCTACTCCACGCCGACCTCAAAACAGTTTGCAGCCCAACGGCTGTCGGACCGCGCCCTCGGATACGGGGTACCAGGCATCACCATAGATGGGACTGACGTTGTAAAAGTGTATGAAGCTTGTAGGAAAGCAGTTGACCGCGCACGGATGGGTGGGGGACCGTCTCTGATCGAAACGATTACAATGAGGATGCATGGTCATTCTGCATCGGATGATGCTTCATACGTTCCCAAACGGATGGTGGAGGACTGGGAGAGAAAGGATCCTATCAGTAGGTTCGAAAAGATCTTAACAAATGACCGGGTGCTAAACGAAACAGTTATGTTGCAAATGAACAAAAAAATTTCTGCTGCAATTGAGGATGCTGTTCAATTCGCATTGGAGAGTCCCTATCCTCAGGGGGGCGATGGCGCAGGAGGAGTGTATTCGACGTAATGGCCGTAATGACGTACATAGAGGCGATATCAAAAGGAATGTGGGAGGAGATGGAGCGAGATGAGTCGGTCTTTCTGATGGGAGAAGATATCGGTGAGTACGGTGGAGCTTTCAAAGCAACCAAAGGATTCCAACAACATTTTGGCGAAGACCGAGTAATTGACACAGTGCTTGCCGAAGCCGCAATTATTGGTGCTGCAACTGGGGCTGCCCTTGTAGGCATGCGGCCTATTGCTGAGATGCAGTTTGCCGATTTCGTCACGTGTGGATTTAACCAGCTAGTTACAAATGCCGCGAAGGTGCATTACCGCTGGCACCTTTCTGTGCCAATGGTTGTGCGTTTACCTAGCGGCGGCTACATTCATGGCGGTCCTTATCATTCTGCGAGTCCTGAAGGGTGGTTTTTTCATGTGCCTGGACTGAAGATCGTTGCGCCCTCAACGCCATATGATGCCAAGGGCTTGTTGAAGGCTGCCGTACGGGACAACAATCCTGTTCTTTTCCTTGAGTACAAGTATCTGTACCGCCGCATAAAGGACGAAGTGCCCGACACGGATTACCTAGTGGAACTTGGAAAAGGAAAGGTTACACGTCACGGAAATGATGTGGTCATCTTTACGTACGGATCGACCCACCATCAATCTCTCGAAGCCGCTGAATTAGTCTCGAAGAGTGATGGTGTTGAGTCGATGGTCGTTGATTTGCGGACATTGTGTCCTCTTGATAAGGAATTGATCTTCGTATCTGTTAAGTCCACGGGAAAGGTATTGATCGTGCATGAAGATACACTGACCGGCGGAATAGGGGGAGAAGTTGCCGCCCTAATTTCCGAGCATGCGTTTCAGTATCTAGATGCTCCAATCATGCGGCTGGCATCTCTTGATACGCCTGTACCTTTTGCGCCGCCTTTGGAAGAATTCAACCTTCCCGATACGAGCAAGATCGTTGCAGGCATTCGCAAACTCAGCAGCTATTGATGGATTATTAGTACAACCATAAGGACTAAGCCATGGCAAGAGTTGAAGTGGTGATGCCACAGATGGGGGAAAGCATAGCCGAAGGAACAATTGTGAAGTGGCACAAGAAGGTCGGCGATGATATCAAGAAGGATGAAACGATATTGGAGATAAGCACCGATAAAGTAGATTCTGAAATCCCTTCCCCTGCAGCGGGCGTACTCTCGGAGATTGTTGTAAACGAACAAGAAACGGTCGCCGTTCAGACTGTAATTGCTTACCTGGAGACGGACGGTGACGTTGTGACGAAAGAAACATCCAAGGAGACTGCTCCGACATCCGAGATGCCGAAAGTGACTGCTGAGTCGGAATCGGTAACACCTGAAATAACAGTGTCTAAAGGCAGGGAACGTGTGGTGCCAGTAGTACAGCCATTAGAGAGGCCAGTGGCTGGCCGCTTCTATTCACCCCTAGTAATGAACATCGCTCGCACAGAAGGTGTCTCGATGAGTGAGCTCGAAAGAATACCGGGATCTGGCACCGATGGACGAGTAACCAAAAAAGACATACTGACGTATGTCGAGGCGAAAAAGCTTGGGGCAATTACACTTGGGGCACCTGTATCACCCGTCCCAACCCCAGGAGCTCCGTTAGAAAGGGCTGTGGGCGTGGTAGCGAAAGAGGTGGAAGTGGCTGAACTTCGTAAGAAGTATCCAGCACCGCAGCATGACATTCTACAAATGAGCACAGTGCTGCAAAAAATGGCTGAACACATGGTTAAGAGTGTGCACACATCTCCGCATGTCGAGGCCATTCATGAAGTGGACATGACAAACATTGTGAAACATCGAAATCAGCATGCGGTTGAGTTTGAAAAGAAAGAAGGCTTCAAGCTTACCTTCACACCGTACATAGTTGATGCTGTAGTTAAGGCTATTAAGAAATATCCGTTGGTTAACAGCTCAGTCGAAGGTGACAAGATTATCAAAAAAAACTTTGTTAATCTTGGTATCGCCGTTGCATCCGATAACGGCTTGATTGTCCCCGTAGTCAAGCATGCAGAGGAGAAAAATTTCTTGGGGCTTGCTCGAGCTGTCAATGACCTTGCATCTCGAACTCGCAACAAAAAACTCACGCCAGAAGATGTTCAAGGGGGAACATTCACGATTTCTAATTTTGGTGTCTTCGGTACGATGGTTGGAACACCTATTATTAACCAACCGCAAGTCGCGATTCTAGGGACTGGCGCTATCAAGAAGCGTGTCGTTGTGATCGATGATGCTATTGCAATTCGCTCAACTGCATACTTCACTCTTTCGTTTGACCACCGCATCGTTGATGGGGCTCTTGGTGGTATGTTTCTCGAAGAAATCGTTCAGAAGCTTCAGAATTTTGACACCAGCATGAAATTCTAGTTAAGATGGAATTCGTTATCCAAGAAATGAAAGCACAACCAGCGCCTCGACCTCAACGGCCGGAGTGGCTAAGAGTTAGAGTTCCGGGTGGCCAGAATTACGTCAGATTAAAGAATCTGATCAATGAGCACAAACTCCACACTGTGTGCGAAGAAGCGCGCTGTCCTAACATGGCTGAATGCTGGAATGCAGGAACTGCGACGTTCATGATTCTTGGTGATGTTTGCACACGATCTTGTGGTTTTTGTGCAGTGAAAACGGGTAAGCCTATTGGTCTTGACTTGGGGGAACCCAGCAGAGTTGCGGAGGCAATTAGAATTATGGGAGTGAAGCACGCTGTTATTACTTCGGTAAACCGCGACGAGTTGCCAGACGGCGGTGCGGCGATCTTTGCGGAAACGATCCGCCGAGTGCGCGTGGTTAATCCTGGTGTGAATGTTGAGGTTCTTATTCCTGATTTCCGAGGTGTCGAGTGGGCGTTGAACCTTGTCATCGAAGCAGGACCCGATATCTTGAATCACAATACTGAAACCGTCCCGAGACTGTATAGGCTTGTCCGCCCTCAGGCGAGATATCATAGGAGTCTGGAACTCCTGGAAAGGGCAAAGCTGGCTGGCATGGTAACGAAAAGCGGATTAATGCTTGGGATTGGGGAAACTCTTGAGGAAGTTGCCCGGGTTATGGATGATCTTTCGAAGGTCGCTTGTGATATCCTTACTCTGGGGCAGTATCTTCAGCCAACGAAATCACACTTGCCTGTTGACAGGTTCATCCACCCGGATGAATTCAGGATGTTGAAGGTCAAGGGCATCGAAATGGGGTTCAGGCATGTTGAGTCGGGGCCATTGGTGAGGAGCTCCTACCATGCCGAGAAACATATGGAGCGAACATAGTAGAAGCGGTTGAATGTAGGAAGGAATTTTGTTACATTGAAAAGTTTAAATTGGTACGATCTTGCACATCCTTTCTGGATACTTCAGTGGATAAAACAACGCATTTCTTTAGGACGACTGACACAGAGAGAAAATGGCACCTGGTTGATGCCAGTGGCAAGACTCTTGGTCGGACGGCAAGCGAAGTAGCATCTTTGCTGAGGGGCAAACACAAGCCGGTATTCACACCCAATGCAGATATGGGAGATTTTGTCGTGATTGTGAACGCATCGAAAGTGAAGTTAACGGGAAAAAGGACCGAAATGAAGGAGTACTTCCACTATACAGGTTACCCAGGAGGTGGGGTCTTCGAGCGATTTAAAGATCTGATGCTGAAGCACCCTGAGCGAGTAATAGAAAAAGCGGTCCGAGGGATGCTTCCCCATAACAGGCTTGGTCGGCAGATTTTCAAGAAGCTGAAAGTCTATGCTGGCGCGGATCATCCTCACGCCGCGCAGCGTCCCCAACCTTACACTTTGAAACATCAGCGACTAGGAGCCTAAAGCTAAATGCACGCACATACTACAAATGCAGTAGGAAGAAGGAAGACATCAGTTGCCCGAGTAATCCTCTCACCCGGATCCGGAACGATCACGATTAATAAGAAAGCCCTTGAAACGTATTTTCCTCTCGCAACACTGCGTTCTGATGTTGTAAGGCCGTTCGAAATTACTCAAACGACAGGTAAGTATGATGTAAGAATCAACGTGAAGGGCGGTGGATCAAGCGGACAAGCTGGTGCCATTCGCTTGGGGATAGCTCGTGCCCTCATAGAGGTAAGTGACGATAACCGCGTAACGCTACGAGCGGCGGGACTGATAACGCGAGATCCGCGTATGGTCGAACGGAAAAAATATGGACAAAAAAAAGCTCGCAAGAGATTCCAGTTTTCGAAACGTTAGTGGTTAACGTGAAGTGCACCTGATTAGATATGTCTGATGTGAACGACTGATCACAAATCTCCAAAAAACATACCTTCGGATTCCAGCGGGAGTGTCCTGTTTACGGGACTCCGGTGGAAGTTGAAGAAGGTAGAAGGTCAAAACTAAAATAAGGAAAATCTCTTGATGTCACGCGTTGAAGTTGCTCAGCTGCTCGCAGCCGGGTGTCACTTTGGACACCTTACCCGCCGATGGAATCCCAAAATGCGTCCTTACATCTTCATGGAACGCAACGGGATTCACATTATTGACCTCATGAAAACTCAAAACCTCCTCGAAGAAGCATGCAATGCAATCTCTAACATCGTCGCTGAAGGCAAACGCGTCTTGTTTGTGGGGACAAAGAAGCAAGCCAAAGACATAGTCAAAGAAGAGGCCGTTCGTTGCGGCCAGTTCTACGTCACAGAGCGCTGGCTGGGTGGTTCACTGACGAACTTTACAACGATTCGCAAAAGCGTGAAGCGTCTCACCAACATTGAGAAGATGGAAAGCGATGGAACATTTGACAAGATCACAAAGAAAGAGATATTGTTTTTGCAGCGCGAGAAGGATAAGTTGAACAATGTACTATCAGGTATCGTGGATATGACCCGGTTACCGGGCGCTTTGTACGTTGTGGATATTAAGAAAGAGATCATTGCTGTGAAAGAAGCTCAGCGTCTTGGCGTACTTGTTTTCGCCGTTGTAGATACCAACTGTGAACCTGATGGCATTGATTTCGTGATCCCCGCAAATGATGATGCGATCAAATCCGTTCAAGTCATAACGAAGAACATTGCAGATGCAATTATCGAAGGGAAGGAGAGGGCGGCGACCCGGCAGATGGAGATGGCTGCTGAAATGGAGAGCAAAGGGGATGATACTGTCGCTTCTGAAGAGAAAAAAGGTCTAGAGTGATAATCGATATTTTAGGAAGCAGTTGAAATGGCAGATATGGTGATAACTAGTGCGTTGATAAAACAACTCCGTGATAAGACCGGCGTTGGCTTGATGGACTGCAAACGCGCTTTAGAGGCTACTGAGGGTAACGTCGATGCCGCTATCGAGCACTTAAGAAAGAAGGGTGCTGCTATCGGACAAAAGCGGGCTGACCGTGTTACGAAGGAGGGTGTCATCATTACACGTGTCGGCGACAACGCTACAACAGGTGCGCTTGTCGAGATCAACTGCGAAACAGACTTTGTTGCGCGCAGTGAAGATTTTCTGTGCTTTGCGAACGCAGTTGCTGCTGCAGTTCAGGAGAAACAGCCCGATAACGTAAATGCCGTGAACGCGTTGGTGACTTCAACTGGTAAGACAGTTGCGGATCTGCAGAACGACCTTCTTGCAAGAGTTGGAGAGAAAGTCGAAGTCCGACGCTTTGCCATCTTTCAGACAAATAATGGCTTGATCAGCTCGTACACCCATCTTGGTAACAAAATCGGTGTCCTAGTTGACATAGGCGGCCTCAGCGTTGATGACGCGAACCTCGGGGTGGGTCGCGACGTGGCGATGCAAATTGCTGCGATGAACCCGCTGGTTATTTCCCGTGATCAGATCGACAAGAATTTGATCGAGCGCGAGGTGGAAATCTACCGCACTCAAGCACGAAACGAAAATCGACCGGCCGCGATAGTTGACAAGATTGCAGCAGGCCGTCTGGAAAAATTCTATCAGGAGGTCTCCTTACTTGAACAAACGTTTATCAAGGATTCAGGGATGACAGTCAATGACTATTTGCGTGAAGGTGGCGTGAGGTCCGGACAAGCCGTTTCTGTCAACAGGTTTCACCGGTTCTATCTTGGTGAGGAGACGACAAAATAGAGTGAGTGTGCGTGTCGGCGGAGCATATCCTAATCTGCCATTTGACCAAAATACATGAACGAGCCAAAATACAAGCGAGCCCTGCTAAAGCTGAGCGGTGAGGCCCTGATGGGTGATCGGCAGTATGGGATCGATCCTCAAAGGTTGAAGCACTATTCTGGGGAACTAAAATCTGCGATGGAGATGGGAGTCCAGATAGGTATTGTAATTGGTGGCGGTAACATCTATCGAGGTGTGTCAAACTCGTCGACCAATATCGACAAAGTAGCCGGGGACCATATGGGAATGCTTGCCACATTGATAAATGCGCTTGCACTACAGAGTGCGCTTGAACATAGCGGTGTGGTTACTCGCCTCATGTCGGCGATCCGTATGGAGGTCATTGCTGAGCCCTTTATCCGACGAAGGGCAGTCCGCCACCTCGAGAAAAATCGGATCGTTATCTTCGGTGCTGGAATCGGCAATCCATACTTCACGACGGACACTGCGGCAGCCTTGCGCGCTGTGGAAATCGAGGCTGATGTTATTATAAAAGGGACTCGCGTTGACGGCATCTACGACTCAGACCCCGAGCACAACCCGTCGGCATTCAAGTTTCAAGAGATTTCGTATTTTGACGTGTTGAAGAAGGATCTTAGGATCATGGACATGACTGCGATTACACTCTGCAGGGAAAACAAGCTTCCTATTCTTGTGTTCAACATGAATACGCCGGGAAATCTCAAGCGCCTGCTGCATGGCGAACCTGTGGGGACAAAGGTGCTTGAGCTATCATCACCTATAGTCAAGCAACAATGACGGGGGATGGATATGGTAAAGGATATTCTCAAAGAAGCAGAAGTGAAGATGCACAAGGCGAGTGAAGTTGTGCGAGACGAATTGGTTAGGATCCGAACGGGAAAGGCTACTACTGCATTGCTTGACGGGATCAAGGTTGACTATTATGGAACAATGACGCCGCTCTCGCAGGTCGGGAATGTGAGCGTTGCAGACATTCACACGTTGACTGTCCAGCCTTGGGACAAGAGTATGCTGGAGCCAATAACGAAAGCGATTCAGGTTGCAGACCTAGGTTTAAATCCTCAAAAAGATGCCGAGGTCGTGCGAGTTCCGATTCCACCGCTCAATGAGGAGCGTCGCCGGGAGCTTGTAAAGCTTGCCAAGAAATTCGGTGAGGATGGCAAGATAGCAATCAGGAATATTCGAAGAGATGCCATTGAACACCTAAAGAAGTCAGAAAAGGAGGAGCATTTTTCAGAAGATGAGCGGAAAAGAGGCGAAAGCGAGACACAGAAGCTAACTGATAAATGCATAAAGGATATCGATAACTTTCTTGTCCAGAAGGAAAAGGAGATGATGGAGGTTTAGATGATCTGCCACATCTAGAACCAGGGAGCGCAATTCTCTCTCCGCTGACTTTTGCAGGATACTTACCTAGAATACCCTTGCTGTCCCCGTCTAACCCCCGAAATTCACATCTTGAAGGCCCTCAGCACGCTCTTCGTAA
>JAPUKJ010000089.1 GCA_027295705.1 Ignavibacteria bacterium
TGCATACCTGGCCCTTATCTCGGCTGGCGTCTGCCAGGTAGCCTCCTGAGCTTCTGCAACCCAAGCTGCAATTTGTCCTCGAATATCCCCGTGTTGACTTGCGAATTCATCGAGAATCTCAAGTCCGATAACCTTCATTCGTTAGCGCTATCCTGCCTATGTTCCCAAAGACGGAAGGCAATAAACGTTCCCAATTTGGGAACAATGTAATCCTTAATAATGAAAAAGTCAAGTGAAAACCAAGATTTTGAAGATTTTCCGTCTCACGGAAGTCTTTCTCAATGGTTAAAGGGGGGTCTTGTGAAGGGTGAAGCTTGTTGATTCTCATGAGTCTGCGGCTATATTTGCATTCACACATCTCTTAGCTATGCGCGCTTACGCCAAAATCAACCTCGGCCTTCTCATCCTCGATAAGCAGCCAGACGGTTACCACAACATCGAGACCGTCTTCCATCGGATCAACATGTTCGACGAGATCGAGTTCAAACCCTCTTCGGCAATCAATGTGATTAGTTCGGACCCAGATGCACCCAGCGGCGAGGAGAACATCTGCTACAAAGCTGCAAGGCGAATGCAAGAACATTTGAACGTCGGCAAAGGCGTCGAGATATCAATCAGAAAAAAAATTCCAGTTGGCGCGGGGCTTGGTGGCGGTAGCTCAGATGCTGCAGTAGTGCTGCAAGAACTTCCAAAATTTTGGGAAAGGAGAGTCGATGATTCTACCCTGCGAAAGATTGCCTTGAAACTTGGCTCGGATGTACCTTACTTTCTCGGAACCGGCTCATCATTGGCGAAAGGACGCGGGGAGGTTCTCGAATACTTCAAGCTTGTCATTCCCTTCACAATACTCCTTTGTACCCCGAAAATCCACGTCTCCACAGCATGGGCTTACCAAAACGTGAGGCCGAGCAAAGGTTCAAGACCAATTGATTTGAAGGGCGTCCTGCTCGAAGGTCTGAAGAAACCATTACATCTTGTTAACGGCTTGCGCAATGACTTCGAGCCAGTGGTGTTCAGGGAGTATCCAGAGATCATGAGAGTGAAAGAAGCTATGATGCGCGGTGGAGCTGAGTTTGCCTTGATGTCCGGAAGCGGCTCATCAGTATTCGGATTTTTCTCACAAAGGAAATTTGCTGGCGAAGTCTCAAGCTATCTCCGCTCTAGGGATCATCACACATTTCTTACGGATCCCAACTTCGCTCCAAGCTAGTCGAAGCGCCTGTTTCTTGCTTCTCTTTCTTGTTCTGGATATATTTTTGCACCTTTTTCATTCCAAGGATATGTATTGTCGAAGACGATCAAGTTCCCCCTCTTTTTCGCTCAACTTGCTATCGCCGGCCTATTGTCCAATGCATTAGCTCAAGAGATACAATTTTCCGAATCAGATACATCACGACAGTCAATCCCGTCTTCTGATTCCTTGATCGTACAACCAATTGACACTACAGCATCAGCTGTTGATTCGATTGATCTTGCCCCAAAACTGGCCTATGCCCCCGATACACTTGGCCGGATGAGCACTCCCTCACTCGTAGGAACATATGACAGAACACTGGATTCAAGCAGCCTCTTTACAACCAAGGATTTGAACTGGCTGGATTACAGGTATCTTGGCGGTATACTGGAGACACATCCCGCTGTTTACATCCGCGATCAGAGCAGTGTGGGGCAGTACAGCCAGATGAATATCAGGGGCCAGGACTGGCGGAGCATAGCCATCACTGCCGATGGCCGTCTGCTGAACGATCCAGCTTCCGGCATTTACAACCTTTACCACTTCACCACAGAGTATGCCGACCGAATCGAGATTATCACTGGACCGCGTGCTTTTCTCTATGGCCTCAACAGTACAGGTGGCGCAGTCAATCTTCTGACCAAGAATTACAACAGCAACGTGGCCTTTTCTAAGATTAACTACTCAGAAACCGCATATGAGTATCAGTACAGCGACGGAACGTTTACTCAGAACATATCGCGCAAGGTGAATATCACGTTTGGCTTCCAGCACCAGAGCACCGATGGGCGCTTTCCTAACAATGCACATCGAGCGTGGAATATGCGTGCAAAAGTGCGCTATAATCTTTCCAGAAACTTCAATATCATTCTCTCAGAATACCTGACAAACACCAAGACGCAGCTCAACGGCGGCGTCGACACACTCAGCGCTCGCTTTGTGTCGGCGTTCGACCCCTTGACAACAACGATGAGAAATACTGATACGTTTGAGAAAATCAATCGCCACGATGTTGATCTATCGCTGGTTGGGACGATCTTCGGAGATACTGCAAACGTCTCGATGCTAACGTTGTATTATTCTAATAGCTTTCGAGAGTACAGAGATGCAGAGAATCTCCTCATCACGAATGGTGTATTCATCGAGTCTGATCACACCTCTTCGTGGATGGGAGCGCAGCTCACACAGAACATCAACTCTAAGGCTCAGCGCTTGAGTTTTGGCTCCAACCTCGAGATAAGGCAAATCGAGGGAAGTCCAAATCTGGGGAGAAGGCGAAATGTTATAGGGAGTGTGTGGATAAAGGAAGAGCTGTTGATTAACCATGCCGTAACGGTCGCTGGATTCGGGAGATACGATAGATATCTAAAAAAAGATTACTTTGGCTTGGGAGCGGACGCTACCTTCAATCTAGCCGAGGAGGTGTCGTTGTTTGGTGGACTCTCATTCTCCAGGCGCCTTCCAAATTACCAGGAACTGTACTGGACTGACAGCACTGTTAGTCGTTCGGGTTCGATCACTGCTGAGAAACATAGGCAAGCGGAGATCGGTGCTCACCTCACGCTTCATGATTTGGTGAACGTGCGTGTTACATACTTTCACCGTACTGTTGAAGATGCCATAGGCCTTCTACCCTTCGGCAATGGGTTCGTGTTTCCAGGGATTTTATTTACCAATGTTGATAAGATCACAACGAATGGAATCGAAGCAAGGATTGCTATCCGGTGGTGGCTTTTCTACCTCGACGGGGTTGGGACATATCTTGTCCAGAAGTCTGGTGGGACCAAGACTAGCTCATACCCGAAGTTCTCTGCCAATGGTGGGATCTATTTCTGGAACAAGCTAGTCAACGACAACCTCGATCTCAAAATTGGTTTCCGAGGAAGATATACTTCTTCCCAAACCGGCTTTGAGTTCAACCCGGAAGTACTGGCCTACGTTGCAAACAGTCGTCAGGATATCGGGTTGGGGTCATCGGTTGACGCATTTCTGATCGCGCACATTGGAGACGCGTACCTGCATTTCATCTGGGAGAACTTAACGAATCAACAATACTTCGCGACGCCTTTCTATCCTGTACGGGATAGGGCAATAAGGATCGACGTATCCTGGGAGTTCTTGAATTGACGGAAAAAATCATCGTCAGTGTGTTTGGAAGCTCACGGACAAGGAGGGGCGATCCTGAGTACAGCACCGCTTATGACATCGGCAATTTGTTAGTTCAAGCAGGCATGGTTGTTTGCAACGGCGGGTACGGGGGGATCATGGAGGCATCGGCACATGGAGCAAAAGACGCGGGTGGTCGCACAATGGGAATAACAACCCGCTCCTTCCCAGGGCTAAAAGCCAATCAATGGATCGACGAAGAAATCCCCATGGAGACGTTCATCGACAGGCTCATGAAACTCATCTCAGTTGCAGACGGTTACGTGGTGCTCAAAGGCGGGACCGGGACACTTCTGGTACTTGATGCAGTCTTGGAATTGATGAACAAGAACATGACATCACAAAAGCCAAGTGTTGTAGTGTGAGATTTCTGGACTAGTGTCGTTGAAACTTTGAAGAAAGAGCTGGCCTCGGAGGGACTCCAAGATTCCACACACTTTGTGACGGTGGTTCAAACTCCATCTGAGTGTGTAGAGATACTGAAGAAGAAACTTGGTGTCTCCATCCAACAAAGTTAGATTAGATCACATTCCACAACAAGGACGCACGAAATGAAAAAAGGAATGAACGAGTTAGAGCTTCTACTGGAAATCATTGACCAGGCATACGAAAGGCAAGCGTGGCATGGGCCTAATTTGAAAGGATCCCTCCGCGGGCTCACCGCGAAACAAGCTTCATGGAGACCTGCGCGTGGAAGGCACAACATCTGGGAGCTTGTAATTCATGCTGCATATTGGAAGTATGCAGTGCGGCGCCGACTGGCGGGTGGAAAGCGTGGATCCTTCCCGCTCAAAGGAAGTAACTGGTTTGAGAATCCTATGAGAAATGGCGAGCGTGCCTGGAAAGAGGATCTCGCCCTCCTGGATGAAACCCACCGTGGTCTGCGGGAGGCAATCGCCGTGCTTGCACCATCCCGACTCCATTCTTCCCAACCGGGCAGCAAGGTGAAAAATGTCACACTCATCTACGGAATTGCATCCCATGACCTTTACCACGCCGGTCAAATTCAGCTTTTGAAGCGCCTCCAGGGTAGGCGTAGTTCGTGATGACTTAAGCTCGACCGAGTGAAACCCCTTTGCCTGCGCGCTCTTCACACACTATCAAAGTCATTCTCGCGTACCTCAGTGTCTACCTCATCTGGGGTTCGACTTACCTTGCGATGCGGTTCGGGATCTATGATATTCCTCCGGCTTTGCTCGCTGGGCTAAGATTCTTCATAGCTGGAAGTGCGCTCTTTGCGTTCGGATTTCTCCGACATCGACAGCTTCCTGCGGATGGAAGGGCCTTGCGCATTCTTGTGATGGTAGGCCTTTTTCTCCTCGTGGGCGGCAACGGTATGGTCGTCTGGTCCGTGCAATGGGTTCACACAAGCGTCGCAGCCCTTATCATCGCGACAGTGCCCCTGTTTATGTCGTCCATCGATTCATTGATCCCAGGCGGAGACAGACTTTCAGCCTTCGGATGGTTCGGCATTCTGCTGGGGTTTGCCGGGATTGCTATCCTTGTCTCACCAAACATCGGGTTGTTGGAAGGAGACGTGTCTCAACCTAAGGGGATAGCCGCGTTAATTTTCGCCTCGCTGTCCTGGTCAATTGGCTCAGTTTATTCCAAGAGGCATAAAATCGCCGGAGATATCATCGTCAACGCTGGAATTCAAAACCTTGCTGCCGGATTGGTCCTGATCAGCATCGCGCTGGCGACCGGCGAGCCGGCGTTGGTTTCCTTGACTCCGTCGGGGCTGATTGCCCTCCTGTACCTCATCGTATTCGGCTCCATCATTGGTTTCACATCATACACATTTCTTCTTCGACATGTGCCCGCAGCAAAGGCATCGACATACGCTTATGTCAACCCTGTGATTGCGGTCATCTTGGGGGTTCTCGTGCTTTCGGAGCCGTTGGACCTTAGAACCATCATCGCAACAGTTGTCATTCTCGGGGGAGTTGGGATTGTGCAGGCATCAAAAACCAAAACAAGATGAATTGAGACTGCAGGTTCATCAACTGCCGCCAGAGGAGTGTTTCATTCGGTTTTCGAGAAGTCTCAAAGCAGCCTTCGCAACGACCTCCCAGTCGAATTCATTAGACCATTGAATTGCATTTTGCGTCAGTCGATTCCTCAGCTTTTCATCCTTAAGGAGGAGGGTAGTAGTTCTGGAAAGCGCCAACACATCTCCATAAGGGAACAACAAACCTGTCTCATTGTCTTTCACGGCATCGCGAAGGCCGGGGACATTGCTCGCAACAACCGGAGTCCCGCACGCGTTGGCTTCCAAGACCGTAAGTCCCCATCCTTCCTTGGAAGAAGGAGCCACCTTAAGCCACATTTGCTGCAGAAGCTCAACTTTCCGCTCCTGCGATACAAAACCTGTAAACTCTACTACGTTTTGCAGACCGAGTTCTCTCACAAGCGCTTCAAGGCGCGGGCGATCGTCTCCTTCCCCGATGACGATAAGCCTAAGATCCGGTACCTGCCGCAATACATCCGGCAGGGCACGAAGGAGGTGATCTACGCTCTTGTATTTTTTCAATCTTCCAAAGTAACCAATGAGGGGTGTAGGATTCTTTGGGATCCCCGTCTTTCTGTACACATTATGGTCAACACAATTTGATACTATTGGAAGATCACTCAACGGAAAACCATGATCGAGCATCTCCTGCTGCGTGCTTGGAGACACCACCATGAAAGGTATCTTTCGACGCCTGTAGAGAGAGATGGCAGCCCGCTCCATCTGATACACATATGAGCCAATCACCAAGTTTGTTTCCAAGAAAATGCTTTTCCCGAACAGATGGTGGGCAATGCCATAGACGGGTTCCTTCACGAATAGCGGCGTGAAGAAAGGAATCTTGTTCATGTCATCAATAACAATATCAAACTTCTCTCGCTTAAACCGACTGTGGTAGCCAAGAGGAACCTGGAAGTTGAACAGGTGTCGTCCCCCTTTACGGATGACTCTTATTCCATCCAGGTTTTCCTCTGAGAGTGCGCCGTGGAATGAGGAACAGTAGAGCGTGACATCGTGTCCCATCCGGGCGATGCGTGAGAAGATTTCATGGAGGTGAACTTCAGCTCCGCCGCCGAGCGGATTCTTGATATCCTGCCAGTTAATAATGAGGATTCTCATTAAGCGCGGCAGTATTCTTTCCGATGACTACAGAGGTGTTTCGTGAGTATGCCGATCTAAGCAGGCAGGTTTTCTATTCAGGGTTGCCAGATTCTTGCTGTTTCAACTGAGATTCCGCATCGCTGATTCTCTTCTGGAGCCCTCGATCGCCAGGGTACAGGGCCGCCAGCTGGTTCAAGACCTCGAGTTTCTTCACATAGTCTTTTCTGTTTTCGTAGATTTCGAGCAGTATCCGATAGGGGTTGTAGTATGAATTTAAGTTGACCTGATTATTCGCAATCAACTCCTTGCAAACTGGTTCAATTTCATCTGCAATTTCGTTGAACTTATCATGGCGACCAAGCCTGTGATAAAATGATGCAATGTCGGAGCTTAGCTCCCATCCCATGGGAATCTTTGATCTTGGAATGATCTCTTCCATCCTGTCGAGTACTGCAACGCTCCTCTCTTCGTTTTTTGCAATGTTGGCGTCGTACAACGCAAGTCGGATAAACGCCGAACGATAGTTGACCATAAGCTTGGCAGAACTCTCTTCCAGGAACGCGTCGGGATTCGCAACATTGCGAAACTTGTATCCAAATTGAGGTGTCTTCGAGTATCCCTCAGGTTCTTGGAAAAGGTTTGCCTCTAAGACTTCATGGTCCAGGCCTCTGTCTTGACCAGTAATCTTTCGAGGTTCGAGTCGCCATGCAAGTCCATGAAACCAGAGATATTCATCAAGCCCGATTTTACTATTGGGAGCACAGGTGACGGCAAAGTATATCGGGCGCTCCCACTTGTTGGCAGAGATAATGTTGTGCACCATCTGATCCTGGATGCGAATAGCTTTGACCTGACCAACCTCAAGCGTATTCCTGAATTCCCACTCGATCCTACCCTTGTTGACTGTCGCAGTATCAGTGACACCGAAGCGTTCAAAAACCTCTTTGGGTACAGGCAGCACCTCGGTTCTAGTTTCCCATGCAATGGGAGAGATGCGATCAATCCTTGCGTCCGAGAGGCTCATCGGAACCGCCTTCGCCTCTGGGTAGTACGGTTTGTTCTTCGCCTGTTTGATATACCAGGGGGTGTTCACCAAGCTGAGGTTTACGATCCTGACATCACGCCTGATCCCCTCAACATCCTGCAGGTACCAGAGAGGAAATGTATCGTTGTCGCCATTCGTAAACAGGATTGCGTCTTTCGCACAAGTCTGAAGAATGTTATACGAATAATCCCACGCCACATAATTGCCAGATCGGTCATGCTCGTACCAATTAACCGAAACCAGTCTTACAGGGATTGCAAATGAGAACACTCCTACAACTGCAATAGAATATGCAGTTACTGCACGCGGTGAATGGATGGCCTTCCTCAAGTAGTCGAGTACTGCAACGATCCCGATGGCAATCCACACCGAAAACACATAGAATGCGCCGACGTAGAAGTAGTGGCGCTCTCGTGGCTGCGGTTCTTGTTGATTCTGGTACAACGCCAAGAGCGGACCAAAGACAATAAACATGGTCAGGAACACCAGCCCCATTTTCCAGTCCTTCTTGAACTGGTAGTACAATCCAAGCAATGCCATGAGGAAGGGAATTCCAAAGGTATCCTCCCATTCGACGCCAGCACCCTGATGGTCACCCTCAGCACCGATGTAGTTCCAACCTAGGTATCGGAAGAACATGTGGTTCAACTGGTAGCGAATTAAGAAATCCATGTCGCTCGTATAGTTGGTATATATCCCCTGCTGATGTGGTTCTTGACTCCAGCGGCGATCAAGCAACGGTGTTTGGCCATATTGCTCGCGGCCGAGATAGGCGGTGAGCCGGGCGAGGTCGCGTGGCTCATTCTCGTTCATCGGTGGGTTAGCATTCGATCTGATGAGAACGGTCGTATACGTTGTGTATCCGAGGAATATCAAGACGATTGAAAGCAGTGCAACGTGAGCGAGCTTTTGCTTCTTCTTGTAGGATTTATAAACCCCGTAGACCGCGCCAAAAATCAATACCCAAGGAATGTACTTGACGGTATCGCTCTCAGTCCCCCACAACTTACCATCCATCATGCCTGGCATCCATTTGACGATTCCCGGATACACCACTCCAAAGACGAGAACTGCTACGATGCCGAACTTGATAAAGCTGTTTGCTGAGAATTCATACCTGTGGAAGTAGATGATCATGAGAACAGGGAAGATTACCAACAATACAAGCAAGTGCACCCCAAGTGAAAGTCCTATGAGGTATGCGATCAGCAAGAGATATTTTTCACTTCCTTCGTTCTCAGCACGCTCACGCCATCGCAATACGAGCCACATCATCGCGCTCAGTAACAGCATGCTCACACCATAGACCTCAGCCTCAACTGAGTTCGACCAGTACGTCGTACCGAACGCAAGCGATAGTGCACCGATAATTCCACCACCATACACAGCAAGCTTGTCCGCCAGATTCTGAGGCATACCACGGAAATTGATGACGACACGTGTGATGACCAGGAACAGAAACATGATCGCGCCAGCGCTACAAACAGCATTGAACGCATGTGCTCGTACGGCAGGATCATCAGCAAACGGAAACATCATGGCGATTCGAGTTACGAGGAGGAAGGTGGGAGATCCCGGTGGGTGCGGTACCTGCAACATTTGTGCAGCAGCAATAAATTCCCCCACGTCCCAGAAAACTACCGTGGGCGGAA
>JAPUKJ010000009.1 GCA_027295705.1 Ignavibacteria bacterium
ATTTCTGTAATTTGACGGGGGCGAAAAGCTATCAACCGGAGCTTGGGAAACCGGTCCTACTTGGCGGCGTTGATGTGACGTTTGACTGTGTGGCTTCATCAACCACCATTGACGATGCGCTCCGTTTTACGAGAGCCCAAGGACGTGTCATGCTCGTCGGTATGCCAGCTATCCCTAAAAACATTGACTGGACAACGATTTGGCACAAGGAACTGGAGGTCAAAGGTGCGTATACTTATGGGGTTGAGGCCTACGAAGGTGGACACCTCCGCACCTTCGCGCTTGGGATTCGGCTCCTTGAAAAGATGGGGGGTAGGCTGTTGCCTTTAGTTGGAGAGCAATTTCCGTTGAAGGATTATCGAAAAGCTATCCAAGCGGCACTACATACCGGGCAATCTGGTTCAGTAAAAACAATTTTTGATTTAGCGTGAAGAGGGTACGAACCCACGCACTCGATGGAAACTTCCGAAAACAAGGTGAAATATGGGAATCAGCACAGAACTTCAGTACGCCACACTAGACGATCTTTATCTGGATGCGATGAACCCCAGGCTGGGTCGCCATAATGTAGGTGAGGAACTTTCTCAGGAAGATGTCCTCGATTTGATGAGCGACTGGACGCTCGATGAACTCGCAGTGTCTTACTTGGAGAGCGGTTTTTGGACACATGAGGCGTTGTTAGCTGTCGAAGAAGAATTATATGGAAAGCCACGGCTTGTTGTTGTTGAAGGGAATCGGCGTCTCGCTGCCCTAATATATCTTCGTCGGGCGATTAACGGGGAACAGGTCTCAAGGAAATGGAGATTGCTCATTGAAAACAGAGACGTTCGGGAAAAACTCTTCAACGAAATCCCCTACATACAAGTCGACTCCCGTGAAGAAATCGAATCGTTTCTGGGGTTTCGTCACGTAACAGGGATCAAAGAGTGGAATCCCGAAGAAAAAGCGCAATACATTGCTCAATTAATCGACGAACGCGGCATGACTTATGAACAGGTGATGCGAAAAATCGGCAGTAAAACACCAACGGTTCGCGAGAATTATATCTCTTATCGGCTTCTATTGCAGATGGAATCCGCTTTGGAGGATTTCTCACCTGAATACGCCGAACGTCGCTTCAGTGTGATGTACCTAACGTTGAAGAGAAGTGGCGTACAGAAATACCTTCAAATCGATATTATGGCAGACCCGGAAACTGCTAAGAAACCTGTGCCAGAAGACCATCTGAACAATCTCGCCAACTTTGCGCTCTGGCTTTTTGGCAACAAGAAACACCCGCCCCTCTTCGCGGATTCGCGGCAAGTAGACAACTTCAACAGAATCCTTGAAAGCCCTGACGCTGTCAGGTATTTGGAAGAAAGCAAAAGGCCTAACTTTGACTACGCTTTTCAACTGGCGCGCGGGGATGAACCAGAACTCGTTAGGCTTATCAATGAAGCCGCTGATAGTATTGCGCTCTCCTTGAGCCGTGTCCATCATTATAAGGATTCTCATGATGTCCAACGCGCCGTCAAACGGCTTGCAATTGACTTCAAAGAATTACTCGATCGGTTTCCAAATGTCCGTGAAGAACTCGCGAGGGATGATTGATGCTTGCGCTTCCAACCTATGGCATCTCGCAGCCAACAGGTACGCCGTCTGACTTACAACATCATATAAAACTCGATATATTTTGTGACTGGATAGAAGGAAGTGTTCTATTTGATGAAGAAGCACTCTCCACGACAGATATTATCGACATTTTAATTGAAGAGGGCATATATGCCGATCAAGATCTGGCGTCAGAAATGGTAATGACGGCTTGGAATGAATTAAAGCGTCGCCTCGGCTGGATTGGGGACGGAACGCCATTTTCCTTCGTTCGTCAGAGGATAAAAAGCGTAAGTTCGTGGCAAGAAAATCCAGCGCACAGTTTTTGCGTTCTCCTCTCAATGCCGCAATGCTACAAGGGTTGGTTGACCAGTCTGCGCAAAGGGGATTACACCGAACAGGGGCGGTTATTTGAGTCATTGACAAAAGCATCAATAGAGAATCAGTTTTCGGATTGGGAGATTTATCAAACGGGCTGGTCAAGGACAAATACGGTGAAACTCGCCGACGTTGTTGATGAAATTGCAAGCCAGCTTGGCGAAATAAAAGGAGACATAGCACCTTGGGAGAACCCTGATGGAAACGAGGCAGGGCTTGACTTATTGTGTTACCGACCTTTTCCTGACAATCGTGTTGGTATCCCGGTGTACCTTATGCAATGTGCAAGCGGAGGGAATTGGATCGACAAATTGTATACGCCTGACCTCAACGTATGGACGAAAATAATCCTCTTTGCAGCGACGCCCAGAAAAGCATTCGCAATCCCCTTTGCACTACTCGACGAAGAATTTAAGAATCGATGCAACCGCGTTGACGGAATGTTGCTCGATCGCTACCGCTTACTTGCGGCTGCAAACCATAATAAACAATGGGTCTCCGATTCACTCAAAGCCGAAATCATCGATTGGGTGACCCCAAGGCTACAATCACTTCCACGTCATGACCAATAACGCCGCATAGAACCGCCCAAGATATGGAATGTGTTTAATCCTCTAAAAGGGCTTCACAGAAGATGTTAAGATATCAGCTATTTCCAAGATCGGTGGGAATAACCGAACAAATTCAGCAAGTAATCGACTGCTTTGAGCTAATTTACGGTAGAATAAAGTCGCCAGAAAACAAGCTAAAAAGCAACGAAGTTTTAGACATCTTGCGACCTCATCTTGAGAATATAACATTCACAGTTGAAACGGGAAAAGCGAGAGGGCAGAAAATTCCTGTGCCTGTTCTCTTTGGTTTGAATAATAGCATTGACAAATCTTTCAACGCGGATGGGATAAGCAATGATGGCAAAATTGTTCTGGAAGTTGAAGCTGGTAGGGCAACTATAAATTTTGCGTTTCTTAAAGATATTTTTCAGGCTTGTATGATGCATGGCGTTGAATTTTTAATTCTGGCTGTTAGGAACGATTACAGGGGGACCGACGATTTTCACAGGGTCTACACGTTTTTGGAAACTTTATACATCAGTAGTCGATTGGTTTTGCCTCTGAAGGGTATTACCCTCATTGGGTATTGATTGTCAAATAATGTTGTTTGCAACGGTCACCGCCCTTGCCAGAGATAACCGTTATCAGATGGTAATTGTGATTGTAGGGACATCTTTAAATTTGCGAGACTAATCAACCAACCGGCTCGAAGACCACCTGAGTTTGCTCACACGGTCCAACCGGTCGGATATAACAGGAATACTAACTGCTGAAATCTCATATTACCGCGCAGAAGGTGGACTGTTTAAGGCGGCATTACGTTAAGTCAGTTCAATATAATAGTGCAGATTTCTGAATCCTCGCGTAGCGGGACCATGAGTGGGGCTGGGAGGAAACGAGTGAGTGAATCGATATGTGTCGACTCATACACTCTTATGCCCGTCCACTCGTTGGCTTCCTCCCCGCTTGCGGGGCCGGGGGT
>JAPUKJ010000090.1 GCA_027295705.1 Ignavibacteria bacterium
CGGGAAAAGGACGTTATTGGCCATCTCTGGGAACAGGGGCAGAAGTTGAAGGACGGCTATAACGTGCTAGCCCGGGAATTCGAGATTGAACGCTACACCGAGTGTGTCGGTCTTCCCCCCCGTACAGTAGTCATCTTTAGGGATGACATAGAAGTGGAGTCCTTGCAGTTCAAGAGTTTGTTTCAGCAAGAGTGCCTGAAGAGAGGCATCCTTTTTTCTGGAAGCCATAACATGTGCTACAGCCACAGCATTGGCGATATTGATCAGACGTTGCGAGCCTATACAACAGCTATGAAGATTTTGGCTGAGGCCATCAGGTCTGGCGATGCGCTACAGAGACTTGAGGGAAATCCGGTGCAGCCCGTATTCCGTCAGGCCTAGAGAACATGAAGGGTAGACCGATGTCAGCAAAGGTCCAGATTGGCAACCGATGGGTTGGTGACGGGGAACCGTGTTTTATTATTGCCGAGGCAGGGAGCAACCACGACGGCAAGCTGGAACAGGCAAAACAGCTCATCGACATTGCAGCTATTGCTGGCGCTGACGCTGTGAAATTCCAGGTTTTCCGTGCTAACAGATTATACCCGAGAAATGCCGGCCTCAGCGATTATCTGAAGATACCCAAGCCCATTTACGATATCATCGCCGAAATGGAGATGCCCTACGAATGGCTCCCTCAACTCTCGGCTTATTGCCAAGAGAAAGCTATTCTTTTTCTGGCGTCCGTTTTCGACGAGGGATCAGCTGATAAGGTTGATCCGCACGTTGCGGCTTTCAAAATCGCATCATATGAGATGACGGACATTCCTCTTATTCGGCATGTCGCCAAGAAGGGGAAGCCAGTCATTATCTCGACGGGGACGGCCGACCTGGATGAGGTTACAGAGACGGTCGATGAGTTTCGCCGAACCGGTAACGATTGTCTCATCCTGATGCAGTGTACGGCTGCCTACCCCGCCCCGCTCGATTCCTTGAACATCCGAGCCGTGGCTACGATGAAGTCGATCTTTACGGTGCCGGTAGGGCTTTCTGATCATTCTTCTGACGCCTTGACCGGGCCGTTGACAGCTGTGGCTCTTGGAGCGAACCTGATCGAGAAACATTTTACTTTAAGCAAGAAAATGCCTGGTCCGGATCATCGTTTTGCTCTGGAACCAGATGAGCTGCGGCTGATGGTTGACAAAGCGCATGAGATTGAGAAAACATTGGGCGATGGGAAGAAGGTTGTGCAGCCAGTCGAGTTAGAATTACGGGAATTTGCCCGACGTAGCATCTTCGCCGTGCGAGACATTACAATTGGAGAGACTTTCACGGATGAAAATGTCGCTATCTTGCGATGTGGGAAGCTGAAATACTTCTTAGAACCTAAGCGTTTCCCGGATTTATTGGGAAAACTTGCTCAACGAAATATATTAGCTGAGAGTGCTATTCGGAAGGACGACTATGCCTGATTCAACATCGGATCAAGTGACCTTGCGTGCCGCTGTGTTTGAAGATTGCCGGCGCGTTTGGGAATGGCGTAATGAGCAAGCCACTCGCGAAGCTTCTTTCAATAAGGAATTTATTCCTTTCGAAGAACATGAGCGTTGGTTTGCACGCAAGTTTGCCGATCCGAACATGCGTATCTTTATAGCCGAGGACGGTCAAGGGGACGAAGTAGGGTACGTGCGATTCGATATTAGTAAAGGAGAAGCTGAGATCAGCGTTAGTATTGACAAGAATGAACGGGGTAAGGGATACGGCATAGAAATAATCAAGAAAGGGTCGGATCAGTTGCTGACAACAGAACCCGTGAAGCGTATTGTTGCTTATATTAAACTCGGTAACCCGGCTTCGAAGGTTGCATTCGAGCGAGCTGGTTTTGTGTTGCAAGGATACAGGCAAGTCGAAGGTGTAGAGTCTTATGAAATGGTGTACGAAGGTAAATTGACTGATCGCTGAGTTATGGTCAAATAAGCCATAGGTTCCCTTTTGATGCAAGAAATAGAAAGATGCCCGAAAGTTGTGTTCTCTTTCGAGTAGACGCTGGCCCACAAATTGGCCTCGGCCATCTCCAGCGTTGTCTCTCCCTCGCTTCGGCCTTACGCCAGCTCGATGCCACGTGCCTTTTCCTGACGAACGAGGAATCGAACCTGCTCGACCGTGTCACACGCTTTGGGTTTAGTGGGTATAGGTTGGACGCCATCGAATCTTGGAGCGCGGAAGATCTTGCTCAGACGATATCAATAGCTGGCGCGCATGGATGTGATGCGATTATTGTCGATTCCGATTACGAGGGAGATGGCTACTTAGATCAGCTTCGGAAAGCCGGCTTTTTTGTGTGTGCTATAGAGGATATGGCCCCTCATCCCTTCCCGTGTCAACTTGTGGTCAACGGGGATGCGCACGCCCATCAGTTAGCATACCACTCATCTTCCGGCGATACGCTTTTTCTTCTAGGCCCTGAATACTCCATACTACGTGCTGAATTTTGGAAGATTGGACCTCGTGTTGTAAGTGATGGGGTGGAAAATATTCTGGTGACATTTGGTGGAGCCGACCAATGCAATCTTACGCCAAGAGCTTTGGGCTTGTTGAACCAATTACCGGGGAACCTTTCAGTGACTACAATTATTGGTCCTTTCTTTAATAACATCGAAGAGATAGAAGATTCGGTAGCCCGTGCGGAACGCCCAGTAAGATTGGTCTACTCGCCTGACGAGGTTGGCGACCTGATGCTGCAAGCAGACCTGGCAATCTCTGCGGGCGGCCAGACTCTTTATGAACTAGCGTGTGCAGGGTGTCCCACGGTTGCGGTGCGAATGGCCGCCAACCAAGACGGTCAATTAGGAGTCTTTGAAGAGTCTGGTTTCATTCGAATCGCAGGCCACGGTGACGATGACGGCGTTGTCCAGGCAATAGGCGATGCAATTCGCACGTTGCTTCCGGATGCTGATGCGCGGGCCACTATGAGTGCCGCAGGCCAACGATTGATTGACGGGCAGGGAGCGCTGCGGGTTGCCCGGGCCATCCTGGGGGCGATAAACACCCACAAGCGCAGCTCCCAGGCAGTTAAGCTAAGCATTGCGGATCAGATTGATGGAGATACACGGAGGTTTCACTGAAACCATGCAAGAAGGATCAGGTGACATGCGGCGGCCGTTCTTAATAGGGGAAAGGCTATATCTGCGATTGCTTGAAGAGTCTGACATTGGGGAGGATTATCTTGGGTGGCTGAACGACGTTGAAGTGACGCGCTACCTAGAAACGGGTAGATTTCCCTCAACTCTTGAAACGATGCGCAAATATCTCAACCACTTTCGAAACAGCACAACAGACATGATATTTGCAATCGTGGATCGCGAAACCGATCACCACGTCGGCAACGTCACACTGAATCGTATTAGCTGGATCCACCGAACAGCAGATACAGGCCTCATGATCGGACGAAAGGATTTCTGGGGGAAAGGTTATGCCTTTGAGGCTTGGAGTCTGCTTATCGAATATGCCTTCCAACGCCTCGGATTACGAAAAATCATCGCTGGTGCTGTGGCGGATAATAAAGCAAGCATCGTCGCTTTGGAGAAACTAGGGTTTAGGGTCGAGGGAACATTCCGAAGAGAGTATCTGATAGACGGTGAGTACCGGGACTCTGTGCGTCTTGGCCTCCTGCGGGAAGAATTCTATAAATATGTGCAATGAAAGCCCGTTGGCCTCGCCAAAGCTGTAGCGGAGATTGCGGTATTCTCAGGTCGCTCTCCTACGTAATTCGAATTCTATGAAGATGATGGAGATTATCAAGGCTTTACTGCTCAAAAACAGGACAATTGTCTCTTCCGACTTCGAAGAATGTCTATCATTACTGGCCCAAGAAATCCCCCTGACCATCCATCGGTATCCCAGCGGTGAGGAATACGGAACTTGGGTCATCCCGCCTCGGTGGGATGTGAAAAAGGCAATCTTATCTGATGGGAATGAGGTTATTGCGTCTTACGAGGATCATCCTCTCTTTCTTGCCCCGTATTCTCAATCCTTTACAGGGTGGATCAACCATAACGAACTTTTTGAGCATATCTCTTCAACTCCGCAAAGACCTGATGTTTTTTTGTACGAATACCGCTTGGCGTACAACTTCCAGCGACGTTTAAAAGATTGGGTTATTAGTCTGCCGCATTCAGTAGTTCAGAAACTGGATAAGACTCGCTATTTCATCGACATACAGGTTGAGACCAATCCAGGACATATGCTGGTCGGAGAAAGCACCATTCCTGGTCGTAATGATTACACTTTTGCGGTGTTGACCCATTTGTGTCACCCGGGACAAGCGAATGATGGTCTGGCAGGTGTAGCGGTTGGAGTAGAGGCGATCAAACGAATCCGAGAGGAGTTTCCAGAGTGCAAGTATAATTATCAACTATTAGTTATGCCAGAGACCATCGGTTCAGCCGTTTACCTAACAGCCCAGCAGGATCGGATTGATTCCTATTTAGGGGCAATCTTTATTGAAATGGCCGGGATTCGGAGTCCTGTCCGTCTGGGACACACGCGGCGGGGAGATACGTATTTGGACCGAGTTCTAGAGGAAGCTCTCAAGAAAAAAGGTATTCAGTTCACCCACTGCTCATTTATGGAACATTGGGGAAACGACGAACTAATATTTGATAGCCCTGGAGTTGGAATTCCGGGGGCTGCTATTGAACGACATCCTTTTCATTGGTACCACACGAGCGGGGATAATATAGAGGTCACCGACGAATCCTCGTTGGAAGAAGTTGTAGAAATTTTATTAGAGACAGTTCGAATCATTGAATCGGACTTTATTCCTCGCCCTCGGCAGCGAGTGCCCGTCTACCTCACGCGGTACAACCTCTATGCTGATTGGGAGAAAGAACGGTCCCAATATGATCTAAATTCAGCAATTATGGAGTTACTTTGGAGTGGTATGAGTGTTTTTGATATTGCTCAATACCTAAAGGTTGACTATAAGCATGCGCATCATTACATCACCCAATTTGCCGAGCATAATCTGGTAGAGAAATTGCCGCTTACCCCTCAGTATTTCCGTAATTGTGCCCAGCCGCTCTAGGCCCGTCAAAGAAAAGTGAGTAATTATCTCTTCACTTCGGGAACTGCTCGCGGAGGAACCAACCTTCGTGCCCAAATATTGAGTGTCAATAAAGATATACGTTTGGCAAGCGATCCTTTCCTTCCTTTGTTTCGCGAGTTTCGCAATGCAATCATTGAGCATACTGACGACGTAGAAGTCAGGGCTGCATTGGATCCCAATTCTCCTTTGGATGATTACTATTTCTCACCTGTCAAACTCCGGATGATGAAGTATGTACAAGAATCGGACTTAGACCTTTCTTTTGACAACGAACGATGGACGGCACTGGAACAATCACTTGTAAAGAGAACGAGCTTGGCGTCTGCAGATTTAGTTCCCTATCTGAAACTTTTGCCGGGTTTGTCGTTCCGTGAGGTTTTCAAACATGCAGTCCATATTATAAAGAAGGCACGTCACGCAGAAAGATGCAAGTGGGTTGGTTTTAATGACAATTGGGCTGTTGAGTTTTTCGCGCCACTTGCTCGTGCATTCCCTGATGCACGGTTTATGATCCACGTGCGCGATCCTCGGGGGGCCATAGACGGTGCACTCCACGCGGAGAGCGATCCATTAAAGATTCCGCACTTGATTTCATTCGCAAAACACTGGCGGAAATACGTTGCCTTTATGGTTCAGTATTGTAGAAATCCACTGTTTGAAAAAAGGTTATTGGTGACGAGCTATGAACCCATCGTAATTAAGACGGAGGAACATGTAAAAGAGATGACTGACTTTCTAGGGGTAGAGTTCGATGCCGCAATGCTTGATACAGCCAACTTCCGGTTGGCAACAGGGGACGACTGGCCCGTGAGCTGGGATATTTATCAAGCCTCAATAGAGATGTGGAAAACGCGGCTACCGGAATACGTCATCGAAGTCATAGAATTCATTTGCGATCCAGAAATGAGGCTATTGGGATATTCACCTGTAAAATACTCTCCGGGATCAAGACTTTCGGATGATGCCATCGCTTTCATCTTGAAGGATGCGCGTGAATGCGTGGGTTGGCGAACCGATTTCAGGCAAGCCGAAAAGGACATAGGTGTCGAACTGTTCCGGAAGAATTTACTCAACACAAGGGAGATAGAAGTGGAGGATGAAATAATTGAAAGGTGTTTCCTTTTCAGGGAGCTGTACAATAGCGTAAGGGGACTAACAAGCGCGGGAGGTTGATCGGACTGAAATAGGAAAGGGATTCCGGGTAGAGAGACGTGAGAGGTGCGTACTGAGAACGATGAAGCAAATGGCAGAGATGGAGAAACAGCTCAAGGCATTATATGGTGAGGCTTATTTTAAGGCATATCTAAATGATGCAAAACTAGACGCTTGGTACCAAGAAGAACATGACCGGATCGTTAAGTTAAAAAACTGAAGGTGGAAATATATTAGATGTTGGATGTGGTCTAGGTCTCTTTCTTAAGCTGTTTGACAGTACAAAATGGCAGAAGCACGGGATCGATATTTCCGATGTGGCCGTCGCACAAGCAAGAGCGCGCGGCATAATTGTGAAGGATTATGATTTCGGATATGATTACCCGCATGAGATGTTCGATGTAATTGTCTTTCGAGGAAGCATCCAACATCTCGATACACCGTTTGCCGTGATAAAGAAGTGTGTAACGCTGTTGAAATCGGGAGGCTTAATGGCGTTTCTGAGTACTCCCAATTGCAATAGTATATGCTATCGGCTTTTTGGATCATTGCCCTTCCTGACACCAGAACTCAATTTCCTCATCCCGTCTGATACGATGCTCACAAACGCTCTCACCAATTTCGGCCTTGAAGTCGTTGGGGTTAGGTACCCGTACCTGGAGACACCTTACGCACGGCCGTTCAGGGATCACGCCTTTTTTCTGGTTCGCTGTCTTGGCATCCGCGTGAAATTTGCTTTCTGGAAGAATATTATGGAAGTTTACGCCATGAAGCCGCCGAGAAGAACGCCTTCCGGAGAAGTGGAATGAAAGATAACACAGGAACCAGCCAGGAAGTTCTTGAATATTACAAGCGAAACTGGAAGGAGATTGTCTCATGTTATGACATTGGCGAAGATGGCCTTCCTCGTGATCCTGCCTTTTATAGGAGACGGGTTTATCTCAATATTCTACAAGAAAGCAAGGCAGATAACATATTGGACGTCGGGTGTGGTGGTGGAAGGACCGTATTGGATGCGCTGCAAATGGGGAGGCAGGCACAGGGTATCGAGCCGATTGAACCTCTGGCGAAAGAGGCAAAGACTTTGTTGGCGGAATTTGGTCAGGATCCGGACCTGATCAAGAAGGCCGATATGGCTGAACTACAGTACTGGAATCGGCGGACGTTTGGCACGGTTGCAGTGCTAAGCGTTCTTCCGCATGTGAATGTACAACAATG
>JAPUKJ010000091.1 GCA_027295705.1 Ignavibacteria bacterium
GCGTGATATTCAATGGGCGATGCTCCCAACATGCCGAGCACTTGGTAATGTTGATGAAGAGAAACGCATCCTCACCGAACTGCTTAATTCCTACACTGCAACAGCCGATATCGCTCATCAGGCACGAGTGTACTACGAGTCAGGTTTGTCCAACATTCATCGGGACGAGCACGAAAAGGCCATTGAGAACTTACTTCGTGCCTTGACATTTGCTGATCAAGCTCGTGACTCCCTTCTTGCAGTTTCTATCGTTTTGAAGCTTGCCCTGGCATATAATGAATCGGGCAGATCCGATGAATCATTCCAGATGTACACCGAGGGACTCAGGAGGGCTGACATAACTGCGCGGGCTCGGCGTCTGCGTGAGGAAATGCTGATCCGGGTAGGAAACATCTATCTTGGGCAAGGGCAGCCCGGCGAAGCACGACGATTTTACCAGGCCGCCTTGAGCTCTGCAATAAAGACGCAGAACCAGATCGCCGAAGGATACATGTTTATACACCTTGGGCATTGTGAGATTGAAAACCGTGCCAAACGGGATGACGCAATCAAGAATTATCGATCAGCATTTGAGTTGTTCAAGGGTTTGGACTATCCAGCAGGAGAAGCCTATGCGCTAATGAGCCTTGGGATTGCGGCCAAGCGATCTAACCACTGGAATGATGCGCTCAATTACTTTCGAGAAGCTCTGAAGCAGGATGAGCGGTCGTTTTGGCAACGGGACTGTGAAGATCTCTATGTAGAGTGTGAGCAAGCATTCTACAACATAAATCAAACTTCCGTATATAATGGAATCATTGAATTGCTGTTACAACTCGGAAGGTACGATGAGGCTTTCTGGTATATGGAAAGGAAAAATAGCAGGAATTTGTTTCAGACTCTGGGAGCGTTTAAACTCCAGACTCGCAGTGATGAACTAAATGCTGCACTAAAGAAACTCAAGCACCAACGAGATCTATACATTGGGGCTGAAAGACAACTTGCCCACTTATTCATCAACTCCCCAAGCGCGGACTTCCTTATCGGCGAAGTCAAAGCAGGTCTCAGTCGATCTGGAAAGATGATTGAGGAAATTGGCAACGAAGTCATCCTGCTGAACAAGAATTATGAGTCGGCAGTCAAGATCGCTAATCTTGGTCTTGCTGAGGTTCAGAAACTGTTGCCGAGCGGTGCTGTTCTCGTGGAACACTTTGCGGCCAGGAGGTCATTGTACATGTTTGCCGTTACGAACACCAGCGCCTCAGTGAAAGTTGCTGCCATTGAGAAAGACCATGTGGAGAGTCTGATCAAAGAATACAACGAGCTTCTGCAGCGTCGGACACGACCCCTGCCTGCCGACTCGCTGCGATTGATATCAATGGATCATCGACTAGCGGAGCTCAGTGTATCACTCTATGCGGCTTTCATCCGTCCTGTTGAGCGCAGCATTCGCGACGCGATGAAACTGATCGCAATTTCACAGAAAGAGATGTCATCATTGCCATTGCACACCCTTCGAAGGAGGTTCTCACGTTTCAACAATCCATACTTGATTGAACGCTATCCTGTGAGTTATCTCCCGTCAGCGAGTGCCTTGGCGCTCGACAGCGTCTCCATACCTGCGGGGCACGACATTGTTGCCCTTGGGCATCCTGGAACAACATCGTGGGATGTAGAGTATGAACTGCGCGACATCCGTGCATTCTTCAAGGATGCGCGACTGCATTTCAATCGAGAGGCCACGCTGGGAACGCTGCAAAAGGAACGAGGGGAGGTACTTCATCTCGCAGCTGAGTTTCAATTCGATGAGCGCAGACCGGGTAACTCCTACGTTATGCTATCTGATGGGAAGTTCATCAACACAACAGAGGAAGTTCAATGGGGGAACTTGCTTTCTCTCCCTCCTTTTCCAACCGTTATCGTTTCAGAGCTACAGGATCAGCGTAGTAACATTCTGGCAGCAAAGCCGTTTATGTTTCTCATGAATGGTTCCTCGTCGGTTATACTCAATGCGTACCCGCCCTTGCGGAAGACCAAAAAGTTCTTTGGGGAAATTTTTTACACTTCCCTGCTTGCCGGACGCACTCCGCAAGCAGCGTTCCGGCAATCGCAACTGGATATGATAAATAATCCAGAGTACTCGTCGCCTCATCATTGGGCGCCATTCTTTTTGTGGGGGAAATAAAAAGGAGAGAAACACATTCTCTCCTTTCTGCTCCATTTCTGCCATCTAAGGGTATCGGACTATTAGCGACGCACCCTAACGCTTCCAATCCCAGAGTCGATGCGAATGTTCATTTTCCCTGATGCTCGGTTATAGTTATCGCTGATATATTCATTGTCGGCTGTCGGCTGAAAATCATTTGCGTAATCTAGTTTTGATATCCAGCTTTCTTCGTAGAAAAGCCGTGCTCCAACTTCCTGTGGGATGACGATGGTCAGGATGCCAAGACCAACTTCAATATCTACGTCCACTTCGCGCTCTAACTTCCCGCTGAAATCGAGGAGAGATGTTCCAACACCGCCCGCGAACTGAAACCGCTTGAAGTCAGCATTCCCTAAGTTTCTTCCGGTAAACTTACAAACGCCTGCCTCGATGTTGATGTTATCGATAGTGCACTTGTTTTTTTCTTCGAATGAAAGATTGACTTCACTCGCACCCGTGGAGAGGGTAAAATCTTTCACCTGTAGGCCGGAAAGATCGAAGTCCCCCTTGCCCACACCGAGTTCAATATCAAATGATACCGGGATGGCATCGCTGAAGCGGAGATACCATTTTCCGCCGCTAAAATCGCTCACGTGGACCGATCCAGTTTTGTGCTCGTCATGTCCTTTACCCATACCAAGTTCCAGATAACCCACTCGATCTCTGATGGCATAGGAGACGTGCATCTTTGAGTTTCGCCGTCTAGCTGATTCAACAACGAGGATCTTTTCAGGCTCTCCCTTTGAAATAACTATTGTTCCGAACGAGCAAGAAAGAACGACATTCAGCTCTCTTTCAGTTGTTCTCCCTATCTCCTTGTATCCCTCCGGACCGCTGAACTGTGCAATTGCCAATTGTCCCCACACAAGGGATAGTATGAGGATCGAGCCGTTCCGTGTTGTTCTAGAATGTCGCATTTGTGTCCTATTGGTTCACTAACTGGTACGCAATTGTCATTAGATAGTTACGGGCCGCTAGTAGTTTCGGATTTTGTCTTTCAGGGCCTTGTAAAGTAGCTCTCTGGCCCTGAAAATATGTGCTTTGACGGTACCCAAAGGGAGTTTGAGAATAGTTGCTATTTCCTCGTAGCTCCTCTCTTCTGTATGCCGCAGGCGGATCACCTTTTTGTATTTTTCTGGTAGTTTGGCAATGGCTGCGTTGAGTAGCTTTGTTCGCTGATTCCTGATCAAAACCTTGTCAGCCTGCAAGGAATCATCCGGTAGTTCAAAGGCATAGTTGCTATTCTTCGATTCGATCGGTTTGTTGATTGAATACATTGGAAGCTTCCGCTTCCGGATGTAGTCGATGCAGTTGTTAGTTGCAATCTTGTACAGCCATGTCGAAAACGCGTACTCTTCATTGAAATTTCCTAGTGAGTTGAAAGCTTTGATGAATGCCTCTTGTGTCAGGTCTTCGACCTGCTCTCGATCCCGAATCATTCGGAAGATGAAACTATAAATTGCATCGTGGTATTTGCGCATCAATTTCTTGAAAGCCCTATCATCACCGCTCAGGGCTTCTTGAATGAGTCGGTAATCCTCTGTACGTGATTCAAGTTTGCGCTGTTCTTTAGGGTCGACAGGTGGTGGGATCGCAGCCTTATGTGGCCGTTGTTTTTTTGGCATTGGGTGGGAATAGCACCTGGGTCATGGTAATACCTCTTATGAAGTGGAAAAAAACTACAGAAAACACGGGTAAGTATCAAGGGAAAAGTAAGTGCCTGGTGTTATCTGATATTCATTGTAGCAATGTGACAAGTTGATTCACGCGGCTAAAATCATTAAGTTGATTTGACATAAAAAGATATTATGAAGTTTGAATGATCCGAATGACATGTTCATAACCTTCGAGGGATTGGATTTCAGCGGTAAGACAACGCAAGCACAACTGCTTGTTGAGAAGTTAAGAGCACTTCAAGAAAGCGCGGGAGACAGGAATCACGTTGTGCATTTCATCCGTGAGCCTGGTGGAACCAAAATCTCGGAGCGCATTCGCGCAATTCTTCTTGACAAGGAACACTTGGAGATAACTGATACTGCGGAGTTGCTGTTGTTCTCAGCCAGCAGATCACAACTGGTTAGTCAAGTCATCATTCCGGCATTACGCAAGGGAGAGACTGTAGTCTGCGACCGATACTGCGATTCAACAACAGCATATCAGGGGTATGGACGTGGGCTAAATCTTGAGGCTGTCCGAAGTGTAAACCGCCTTGCGACCGCAGGTACAGATCCGGATATTACGTTTGTGGTTGACATTTCAGTTGTCGAGATTGAGCATCGCAAGGCAAAAGCTGGTATAGCGTTTGACAGGATGGAGAGTGCTGGTAAGCAATTCTATGAGAGAGTTCGCAATGGTTACCTGGAGATTGCAAATAACGAGCCAGGGCGGCTTGTTGTGATTGATGGAGCGACTGCGATACAGAACGTAGAGCATGAGGTCTGGCAATCTGTTGAACGGAAACTAGCTCTTTCATAGGGTTCTTCTCATGAAGAAAATCCTTTGGGTATGATACATAAGTCACCAGATGGAGGTGCAGAAGTACGATGAAGCGCATGGTAGATAGATTCACGATCCGTAGGGTTGTGTTAGTCTGCGTTGTTATAGCTCTAACTGTAGGCGTAAGTGGGTTCGTGATTCCGTCAGACAGCGATTACTTTTTCAAGATCAATAAAAGCATCAATGTCTTCGGCAGAGTCTACAAAGAAATAGCTGCAAACTACGTCGACGAAGTAGATCCTGAGAGGTTTATGCAGGCTGGGATTGAGGGACTTTTGGGTACTCTCGATCCGTACACTGTCTACATTGACAAGGAAGATAGCGATGAAGTAGATCTCCTGACGCATGGAAAATATGGTGGGATTGGAGTGACCATAGGCAAACGTGGCAAGTCGATACAGGTCCTTACAGTCATGGATGGATACTCTGCACAACGACAGGGCGTTCTTCCCGGCGATAGAATTCTTCAAGTAGATGGGATCCCTGTGGGGAAAAGACTGGACAACGTTCGCACGCTGACGAGGGGGGAACCTGGCACAGAGGTCAGAGTTCTCATTGAGCGGGAGGGGGAATTGTCGCCGATAGAGTTTGTCCTGATCCGCGAGGAGATCAAACTAAGAAACGTTACGTACTCAGACTATGTGGATGAGGAGATAGCTTACATTCGCCTGGAACGCTTCTCGCGAAGAACAGGGGAAGAAGTGCGACAGGCAATCAAAGCGCTGAAACTCAGAGGAGAGTTCAAGGGACTCGTGCTCGATCTTCGTGGCAATCCGGGTGGATTACTCGATGCCGCTGTTGATGTTGTTAGCAAGTTTGTTCCGAAGGGAAGTCTCATCGTCAGCACGAAAGGGCGCCGGTCCAACGCAGACAAGCGATACCTTTCTGTTGAAGAACCATTGGTGTCGGGTGTCCCTATGATTGTTCTTACGGACCATAGCAGTGCAAGTGCAAGTGAGATTGTTGCGGGGTCGCTTCAGGATCTTGATCGGGCGCTGGTTGTGGGGACGCGCACGTTCGGCAAGGGACTTGTTCAGACTATATTGCCGCTTAACTACGGAGCACAACTGAAGATTACAACAGCGCGCTATTACATCCCGAGCGGTCGCAGCATCCAGGAAATTGATTACATGGACAAAGATGGTAATGGCGTGTTTACAATTGTACCTGATAGCCTGAAGCGTGAATTCAAAACAGCCAACGGTCGGACGGTCCATGAATATGGAGGGATCACGCCTGACTCGACTGTCGAGGGGGAAGAGTTGGGGCCGATGGTTAAGGCACTGTATCGAAAATCACTTTTTTTCAAGTTTTCCAACAAATTTACTGCAGGGGGTTACGATACTTCCTTTACGAAGGTGACGGGAGAGATTCTCGAGACGTTCAGGGAGTTTCTTGAGGAGGAAAACTTTGATTATCAGGAAGAATGTGATGAAACCGTGAAGGAACTGAAACAGATCGCCGAGAGATCCCATTATAGTGATCGTGTTTTGAAAGACCTTGATCTGTTGGCTTCTGCCTTAGCGAAGGAAAAAGATCGAGGGTTTGACCGGTACATCGATCGCATCCGCCAAGAATTAAATGTCGTACTAATGGAAAGAATTGCGGGAGAGAAGGGAAAGATAGAAGCGTCCCTAGAGGAAGATGTGCAACTCGAAGTAGCCATTGGTGTTCTGAAAGATTCAAAGGTGTACGAGAGAAAAATCAACCCCTAAATGGACGTTGTAGGCTTTCTGCTTCTTCTTCTCTGTGGTTGTCTGGCTGGCTTCCTTGCTGGATTCTTCGGTGTTGGAGGGGGGATTGTCATTGTTCCGGTTCTTCTGTATTACTTCCACAGTACAGGTGTCACTTCGCTTGTTGCTACACATCTTGCATTTGGGACTAGTCTTTCCATAGTAATATTCACCTCACTTAGTTCGGCCTACGAGTACTCAAGAAATAGTCATGTGGTTTGGCGTGCCGTACTTTTTATAGGTGCGGCGAGTGTGGTAGGAGCACTGCTCGGCGCGAACATTGCAGCGGGATTAGAAGGATCGGAGCTTCAGCGGATCTTTGCAGTTGTCGTTGCAATTGCAGCAGTGCGCCTGATTGTTGAAACTCGCAGGGCGAAAGGTGAACAAACGCTAAATCTAGCACCTGCTGGTTTACTATCGGGAGGATTGGTGGTTGGTTTGGTCTCTTCTCTTGCCGGAGTTGGTGGTGGGGTGTTGTCAGTTCCGATGATGTACTACCTAATGAAGTTTCCTCTCAAGAGGGCGCTTGGGACGTCAAGTGCTACTATCGTTATTACAGCATTCGCGGCATCGGTTGGCTATGTTCTGCACGGTTGGAACGATCCAAGTCTCCAGCTTTACGAGGGATTCACCCTTGGCTATGTCAACATTCTACTCTCGATTCCAGTTGTTGTCGGTTCAATTCCCATGGCTAAGATCGGCGCTTCAGTTGCGCACAAAACACATGTCGACAAGCTGCGAAAATTCTTCGCTGTCTTTCTATTTGTGATTGCCACGAAGATGTTCTTCTCATAGGATATTCCAAGCCAATATCCCTCACCTCTGTAGATTTGCGAACTCCACGTGCTATAACGCCAGCCTATTCTTGATCATTTCTACAATTGTTTCTAAGTCTTCACTCCGGTTGACGAAATCCACCGAGTCCGACACCACGGTCAATAGCGGTCCGCGCTTGTAGCTCTTAGTCCACGCTTCGTAATGGCGATTAAGCTGCTCGAGGTATTCTCTTTTGATCGACTGCTCGAAGTCGCGTCCCCGTGAGGCAATCTGCTTGACGAGGGTCTCAACGTTCGCCTGAAGGTAAATGAGCAAGTCGGGGGGATGGAGATACTCTATCATCACCTGATAAAGCGCAACGTAGTTCTGGTAATCGCGTTCTTCCATATTCCCGATCTCGTACAGATTACGAGCGAAGATCTCCGCGTCTTCATAAATGACCCGATCGAGGGCAACGGAATCAACACCCTCGGTGATTGCTTTGTGGCTGCGAAAGCGGTTGGAGAGGAAGTACACCTGGAGGTTAAATGACCAACGGTTCATATTGGCGTAGAAATCATTCAGGTATGGATTGTCTTCTACGGACTCGAAAAAAGGTTTCCATCCAAACCGTTGGCTGAGCAACTTTGTTAGAGATGATTTGCCGGATCCAATGTTTCCTGCCACGGCAACGAAAACTTTTCTGTTCATTCTTGCCTCCCGTGGAGGAAGTGGAACAAGCGTTCAAGACCGTCTACGGCTCGGGGCCCCGGACGAGAGACAATATCAGAATTCACTCGGTGGATTTGGTTATTTCGAACTGCAGCGAGCATTTCCCATTCTGGGAATTGCGCTAGTAGCATCGTTTCATCTGCTAAGACGTCTGACATTACAATGAGAACTTCCGGATCTTCTGCAATCACTGTTTCTCTACTGTACATGGGGTATGTAGAGGAAGCCGAGCCAGCTAGGTTCATCGCTCCGGCAATGGAAAGTAATTCAGAGAGGAACGTCCCGCCGCCAACAACAATAAGAGGCTGTAGGGAGACAATAAGAAGTGTCCTTTTCTTGGTTTTTGGAACGGCTCTTATCACCGATTTCTGCCGTGCTTGCATGGAGTGTACAAGTTGTGCAGCTTCTTCAGTTCTGTCCGTTAGTATCCCAAGGTCTTCGATTGACTTGTAGATTCCATGGAGAGTCCTTGGGTTGGTTACGAACACCGGTATCCCAAAGCTTAATAGCTTCTCGAAATCTTCACGCACGTTTCCTTCCATGCTTAAAATAATGAGGTCGGGTTGTAAACTCACGATGGTTTCGATGCTTGGATTGATAATACCGCCAACATGAGCTTGTGCCGTGGCTTCTTTTGGGTAATTGCAGTAATCAGTCACTCCGACGACTTGGTTACCGGCAGCGATGGCGAAGAGAGTTTCAGTAATACTGGGCGCGAGGGAGACGATACGTTGTGCCGAGGATGGAAGAGAAACTGTTCTGTTGAGGTCGTCGAGGATTTCGATTTGAGGAAAGCCGATCGGATGATGAGGTAGACACAAAAGAAGAGCCAGGACAAATGATGACTGGTAATGAAGCATGGGAGAAAAGATCATGAGTGCGTTGAAGGGCTTCAAGAATATACTCTGCTGTAGACCAAGAAGCAAGATAGTAGGAGATGATCGAAGCAACGTGGATTGACTTTACTCTCTTTTTTGTGGAAATTTGCTGGCAAGTGGAATTCTTGAATGCTTGCTGCACATGTGATTCAGACATTCTGATATTATCCTTGGATAAATTCGTCATTCACGGGGGCAAGAAACTGAATGGTACTGTCACCATCGGTGGTGCGAAGAACGCCACTCTAGCGCTCATGCCCGCTGCACTGCTTGCGAGTGGTACATTCCATCTTACGAACACCCCGAATCTTCGCGATGTTGCCACCATGTCGAATCTCCTGAAATCGATGGGGACAAAGGTTCACTTGAAGGACCATGTGCTTGCACTTGACACGACGAATATTAAGAAGCAAGAGGCTCCATATTCGCACGTCAAGAAGATGAGGGCATCGATTTACGTGCTTGGTCCGTTGGTGGCGAGGTATGGACGTGCAAAGGTCTCCCTGCCCGGTGGCTGTGCATGGGGCCCGCGACCAGTTAACCTTCACATCGATGGTATGCGCAAACTTGGTGCGGAGATTGAGGTGAAAAGGGGATACATTCATGCTAAGGCCAACAGACTGACAGGTGCTCATATTCATTTTGATATCTCGAGTGTCGGTGCAACAGGAAACGTGTTGATGGCTGCAGTGATGGCCAGAGGAACTACAGTTATAGAGAATGCTGCAATTGAACCGGAGATCACTGGTCTGGCGAAGTTCCTTCAATCAATGGGAGGGAAGATTAGCGGGATAGGAACGAACCGCCTAGAAATCGAAGGCGTGGATGAATTGCATGCTATCGAAGTTGATACTATTCCGGATAGGATCGAAGCTGGGACGTTTCTCGTGGCAGCTGCAATGACGGGAGGAAAGATTAGGATCGACAACGTTGAGCCCGACCATTTATCGGCGGTCACGGCAAAGCTTCAAGATGCGGGGTGCTCGATTTTCGTTGACCAGAAGAGCATTACACTAGAAGGACCGGATTCTATCAAGCCGGTTGATGTTACGGCTACCATTTATCCAGGCTTTCCAACCGACATGCAGGCACCGTGGATAGCGTTGATGTCCATCGCCAACGGTTCCTCAGTAGTGACTGATAGCATCTACCCTGATCGATTCAAGCACGTGCCGGAACTCGTTCGGCTGGGAGCCAATATTGAGTTAAACAAGAATGCTGCGATTGTGCGTGGTGTGAAGCAGTTTACGGGAGCAACTGTGATGTCGACGGATCTGCGCGCATCTGCGTCACTAATTCTGGCTGGATTGGTCGCTGAAGGAACGACAGAAGTACTGCGCGTCTATCATCTCGATCGTGGTTACGAGGCGATTGAAAAGAAGTTACAGGCGCTTGGTGCAGATATAGAACGGATGGCCAGCGAGGAATTCTAGTCCTAGCATGAGTGCGCTTGGCCCACGCCAGTTATTTATTTCAGCTCTGATATACCTGGTTATCTCTCTCGTTTGCACTCAAATTCCCCTTCTAAATTACCTTGGCTACGAGTTCTCACTGCTTGTTACATTTCTTGGATCCGTCATTTCCGGACTTCTCACCATACGCCTGATCAAGGTTGAATTAGCAAAGCCGCGTGCAACTTCAAGAGAGGTGACACATCAGTCAGTTGTTATGTTCGGACAGACCGTGCTGATCAACCTGACACTCTTGCTTATTCCGCTTGTGGTAATGCTGACTAATTCACTCTTTGTTAAGAACTGTTCGCTGGTAGAAGGATTCAGCTTTTTTATCTTGCTTCCCGTGGTAAGCGTCTGGTTTGCTTCGTCCTTGGGTTTTCTTTGCGTTGCTTGTTGTCGTTTTTCCAAAGCCATATTCTTTTTATTTTTGGGTGCAAGTTTGGTGTACTCGCTCGCGCTTGGGTACTTCACTCCTGCCATCTATTCGTTCAATTTCTTCTATGGGTACTTTCCGGGATTCACGTATGACGAAGCTCTCGGCGTAAGTTGGACCCTACTGATCTTTCGACTGTTTACAGTACTTGTTGGTGTGCTACTTGTGTGGTTGGCAGTACTGATCGTGGGGAACACCGTGAGAGATGATCCTATGCTGGTTAAGGGAATGACCTTGCTGAAATTGCTGACGCAACCGAAAAGAAGGCTTTTGAGCGCTGCCGTCATCGTCATTCTTGTGTTTGTATATCTGTACAGAGGTTCACTAGGGTTCGAATCGCCTAGTGGGTTCATCCAACAAGAGTTGGGAGGGAGGTTTGAAACAGACAACTTCACCATCTTCTATTCAAAAGACTCGTATTCTGACCAGGAGATCCATTGGATCGGAGAAGAGCATGAATTCCGGTTGCATCAAATACTAAATGCACTAAACCTGCCGTTTCATGACAGGATCGAGTCGTACATCTACCCATCAGACGAAGCAAAGCTGCGATTGATAGGAACGAGCACAACGAACATTGCAAAGCCGTGGAGCAGCCAAATTCACATCACCGAGAGAACCCTTGATCGGGCGCTGAAGCACGAGCTTGTTCATGTGCTTGCTGCGCCGTTCGGCCTCCTGGTCATTAGGTCCGGCATAAGTCCAGGATTGGTCGAAGGTCTTGCAATGGCGATTGAGTGGGATTGGGGGAATCGTACGTTACACCAGTATGCAGCTGGTATGCACAAGTTTGGAGTTACACCTGACATTCGGCATTTAATGAAGTTCGCGGGTTTTACTACACAATCGTCGTCTGTCAGCTACGTTCTTGCTGGTTCGTTTTGCAGATTCTTGATTAATAGGTACGGCATCCGGAAGATAATGCTGCTGTACAGGTCGGGTGACTACGACAGGCTCTATGGTCAGTCATTGGAAATGTTGATTATGGAGTGGCAAAGGTTCCTCGACCAGATTCCGATTGATCAAAGAGATTCTGATGTGATTGACGCATTCTTCCGCCGCCCTCCCATTTTCCAGAAGGTCTGTGCGAGAGTCCTTGCCGAGAGAAACACTGAGGCAAGGAAAAGACTTGCTCAGAAGAATTACGCCTCTGCGGCGCAGCTTTATTGGGAGTCATACACCGACGGCAAAGCTTATTCAGCGTTGAGCGGGTATTTGGTGTGTGAATTACGCCAGCAGCGTTACTCTTCTCTGATTGCGGCGCTAGATACAATTATCATGAAGCAACAGCATCCAGGTGCCTTTCTGCCGCTTTTCTTGAATATTGGAGATGCATTCTGGGGCGAAAAGAAGTTCTCAGAAGCACTTGATCTATACTCGCGTGTCATGTACGCCGACCTCTCGGAGTCTCATACCGGGGCAGCCATCATTCGGACAATTGCCTTAAAGGACCCCACGATCCGGGACGCTCTTTTCGAGTATTTCGTCTCTGACGCTGATGACACTCTCCGCCTAGCGATGCTGGATTCGATCAGTCAGGCAAGTCCCCGGAATTGGATTCCAATCTATCTGAAAGGGAAGATGTTGTATCACCTTAAGCGATTTGATGAATCGTTCACACTATTGTCATCAGTGAGCCTTGCAGAGATGAACAAGCATTTGGAAGCGATTCGATTGAAGACTGTGGGTAAAGCTCTCTTCCGAATGCGGAGATTTCAAGAGGCGAAGGCGTCATCCTGGCTTTCATTGAATTTTGTGACCACAGAAGTGGCAATGAATGAATTGAACGACTGGATTGAACGCTGCGAGTGGTTCGGGCGACCTACACTACCCTGACTCTACTGGTATGGATCGCTACAATTTTCCTTAATCAAAATTACCTCTGTGTGTGCTCAGCACCAACATAATTACCAGCGGATACTGATCAGCCGGATGAGATTCATCGGCGACGTGGTGTTGACAACTCCGATTATCCGCTCTGTGCGAAATGCGTGCCCCAACGCATACATCGCATATCTGGGAGATAAGGAAGCAGTGTCGCTGCTCGAGCACAATCCCCTTCTTGACGAAGTCATTCATTATGACTTCTCTCGTCCGACATTTCTAGAGCATCCTCGTATCGTTTTTCGCATGCGCCGCCGGAGGTTTGACCTGGCGATTGATTTGTTTGGCAACCCGCGTACGGCACTGCTGACATACCTTAGCGGTGCCAAGACAAGAGTTGGCCCTGAAAGGAAAGGGAGAGGAAAGCTATATACCCTACAAGTCAGAGACGACGGCAATCCGAAAACGGCGATTCAGTTTCACAACCAGTTCATAAAGGCTGTTGGTATCGAGCCCTCGTCGAACAAGACCGAGATCTTTCTGACAGCAGATGAAAGGAGGGAGGCAAGGATCTACTTGAAATGGCTGGACTTTGAAAGCAACCCGCTAGACATGACAAAGCCGATCATCTGTATGCATCCTGGAGCGACGTGGCCTGCTAAGAAATGGCTCTCCGAACGCTTTGCCGAGCTTGCAGATTTGATAATAGCAAAACTTGGGGCGCAGATCATCATGACCGCTGGACCCAACGAAGGTGAAACTGTACGTATGGTTTTGAAGCATTCGTTTTCAAATATCAAGGTGTTGATGGGCCTTCCTCTTCGCCAACTTGCAGCGATTATCTCGCTCTGTTCGATCTGTATTTCCAATGACGCTGCGCCGATGCATATTGCGGCTGGTGTAGGAACACCAACTATCGGGCTTTTCGGTCCTGGCGAGGAGAACATCTGGTTTCCGTACTCTCAGCAAGATGGTCATGTGGCTCTTCGCAAAGATGTGTTCTGCCATCCCTGTCATCTCGATTTCTGCAATCGACAAGATGAGGGATACATGGAATGTATGAAGTTGCTAAGTGTTCCTGAAGTGTTTGCTGTTGTGGAACGTTCCTTACGACTGAAACGCGAGCAACCTGCGCGTTGATTTTGTCTTCCTTTTTGTCTTACTTTGAGCACTCTTTGAACCATCCATCTAGATTCCCTGTTATTCGAATCTGAAATCTCACAGAGTAAGCTGATGAGTACGACTATCGTGGATGTAGTAGCTCGTGAAATCTTGGACTCCCGCGGTAATCCAACAATAGAAGTTGATGTTGAGCTTGAAAACGGAATTCTTGGGCGGGCCGCGGTGCCAAGCGGTGCCTCGACGGGTGAGCACGAAGCAGTTGAATTGCGTGACGGAGACAAGATGCGTTACGGCGGCAAAGGTGTGCTCAATGCCGTTGAACATGTGAACAACACAATCGCTGAAGAACTGACTGGCTTTGATGCAATCGACCAGGTTGGTATTGACAAGAAGATGATCGAATTGGACGGCACGTCTAACAAGTCGAGACTCGGTGCTAATGCGATCCTAGGTGTTTCATTGGCTGTTGCGAAGGCGGCTGCTCAATCCGCGAAGCTACCATTGTACAAATACATCGGCGGTGAAAACGCTAAGATACTGCCAGTTCCGATGATGAACATCTTGAATGGTGGCAAGCACGCTGATAACAATGTGGATTTGCAAGAGTTTATGATCATTCCGGTCAAGGCATCGACCTTTGCTGAAGCCCTCCGTATGGGAGTAGAAGTGTTTCATAGCCTGAAGTCAGTTCTGACCAAAAAAGGATACAACACGTCAGTGGGTGATGAAGGTGGATTCGCTCCTAACCTAAAGTCAAATGAGGAAGCGGTTGAATTGATTCTGGAAGCCATCGGGAAGGCGAAGTATGAGGCAGGTAGGGACGTTTGTCTTGCTCTTGACCCTGCGTCGAGTGAATTCTACGAGAATGGGAAGTACGTGTTCAGCAAGTCTGACAAGTCCTCGAAGTCATCCGAGCAGATGGTGCAGTACTATGAAAAGTGGATTAGGCAGTATCCGATCCTCTCAATTGAAGATGGTATGGCGGAAAACGATTGGGATGGATGGAAGATGTTGACAGATGCGCTGGGAGACAGCGTGCAGTTGGTTGGGGACGATCTCTTTGTGACTAATACATCGTTTCTCAAAAAAGGGATTGAACGCGGGGTGGCGAATTCGATTCTGATAAAAGTGAACCAAATCGGTACTCTGACTGAGACTTTGGACGCTATAGAGATGGCCAAGCGTGCTGGTTATACATCCATCATCAGTCACCGTTCCGGAGAAACTGAGGACACCACAATTGCAGATATCGCTGTTGCGACCAATGCCGGCCAGATCAAGACCGGATCAACGAGCCGCACAGACCGAGTCGCAAAATATAACCAGCTTCTGAGGATCGAGGAAGAGCTTGATAGCAACAGTGTTTATCCTGGCCTCAGTGTTTTCGGCAAGAAGCGTAAAACGTAGCAGTTCCACTTCATTGAGGGAATAAACAATCTTTTGGTTGAAAGCATAACATTCGGAACAGACGGCTGGCGGGGGGTAATAGGGGATGACTACACGTTTGCCAATATTGAGAAGGTTGCGCTTGCGACAGCGAGATATTTCAAGAACCATAAGAAAATTAAGAACGGGATTGTTGTTGGCTATGATGCCCGGTTCATGTCGAGAGAGTTTGCCGACAAAACAGCTGAAGTGATGGCAAATGCTGGCATCAGGGTTAAGCTGGCAAACAGCATTGTGACCACGCCGATGGTGTCACTTCTGACGAAGATGGAAAATGCCGCTGGCGGTATTGTCATTACAGCGAGCCACAATCCACCCAAGTATAACGGGTTCAAGATCAAGGGTGATTTCGGTGGACCTGCCCACCCCGAAATGATTGCAAAAGTTGAAAAGGAGCTGGCGAGGGTAATGAAATTGAGAAAGATCCCGGTAGGCAAGTACACCTTCATTCAGCTTGTTGACAAAGGAAAGATCAACTACATCAGTATGAAGCAGCGTTACCTGGACGACCTTGCTAGAAAAATTGATTTCGAACTCATCAGGCGATCTGGGTTGAAAATATTGTACGACGTGATGTACGGCTCTGGCCAGGGCGTACTGGACACGGTTCTGCCCGAAGTGAAACACATTCATGAAATTTATAATCCGTCGTTTGGTGGAACAAACCCCGAGCCGCTCGCTCAAAATCTGACTCAACTCATTCATTGGGTTAGAGTCGAAGATTACAACATTGGTATAGCCACGGATGGTGATGCCGACCGCATCGGTGCGGTAGATGAAGAAGGCAACTTTGTTGACTCGCATCGGATCTTCTCACTGCTTCTTAAGTACTTTGTGGAGCAGAAGGGGTTGAGTGGTGAGGTCGTGAAAACATTCTCAGTTACGCGGATGGTGGACGACCAGTGCGCTAAATACGGACTGACAATGCACGAAACTGCCATTGGGTTCAAACACATCTGCAGGTTGATGACAGAACGTGATGTCCTTATCGGTGGGGAGGAAAGTGGTGGGATAGGTGTGAAAGGACACATTCCAGAACGTGACGGTATCTACCTCGGTTTGATGCTGTGTGAAATGATGGCAGTGCGAGGAAAACCTTTGAGCGCACTTGTGAAAGAGTTGATGGATGAGTTTGGCCAGCACGAGTTCAAGCGCGTCGATATGCATGTTACGGAGAGAGAAAAACAGGCCATCATGAAGAAGTATCAGAGGGGGATTAAACAGCTCGCTGGCTATCGCGTCACCGGGAGGAAGGACACTGATGGATTCAAGTTTTTTGTCGATAACGGTTGGATCTTGGTGCGTGCCTCTGGTACTGAATCACTTGTCAGATTCTACGTTGAGGCTGAAAGCACAGCCAAGGTCGACGCATTGCTGAGTGCGGCGACTCAGCGATAATTTCTCTCTCAACCTCTTTATTGCCAAGTCGCCTAAGTGTTTTTCCCTTCAATCTATTTCCAAGACAATCCCTCTCTTAGGCTCTCAGTGAGTAATTAGGATTTCGGAAAGTGTCAATGAAACGCGGCGACGAATTAACGGTGCATGTAGAAGGGTTTGCATTTGAGGGTAAGAGCGTTGCCCGAATAGACGGCATGGTGATATTTGTCAAGGGTGCTGTTCCCGGTGATACCGCAAGGGTTCGCATTACAAAAGTAAGAAAGCAGTTTCTCGAAGCTGAGACTCTGGCTATTGATTATGCTTCTCCGCTGCGCGTCGAGCCGCGCTGTCATCACTTCGGTGTGTGTGGTGGCTGCAAGTGGCAGCACGTGAATTACCAGGAACAACTCAAATTCAAGCGTCAGCACGTGATAGATGCACTAGAACGAATAGGTGGTTTCAGAGGTATCAAGGTTAACGAAACCATTGGCGCCGATGACATATATTTCTATCGGAACAAAATGGAATTTTCTTTTGGCGATAGATGGCTTACACAAGAAGAACTGGAGAGAAGGTCGTCGCAGATGGAACCTGATGAACTAGGACGGTTTGCACTCGGCTTGCATATCCTCGGTCGTTTTTACAAGGTTCTGGACATTGATGTGTGTTGGCTGCAATCTGAAATCAGTTCTAGGATAGTGAATGCTGTGCGCTCGTTCAGTCTTGCCCGCCGCTTATCAACGTATTCAACGTTCACTCATCACGGGTATTTACGTAACCTTGTTATTCGCGAGGGAAAACGCACCGGAGAGCTAATGGTGAATCTCGTAACTTTAGATGATCGACCCGACATACTAGAGGCACTGCGTGATGACTTGCTCAAGGAGTTTCCGGACATAACCACCATTGTTAACAATATTACGGATCGAAAATCGCAAGTTGCCATCGGCGAAGTGGAGAAGGTATACTACGGCCCTGGCTATATAACAGAGCAGCTCGGCAACAAAACGTACCAGATATCAGCCAATACGTTTTTCCAGACTAACACTGCACAGGCAGAGCGGTTATTCGACATCGCGAGACGCATCGCGCATCTGAATCGAAATGATGTAGTGTTTGATCTCTATTCAGGTGCTGGAACAATCGCTCTCTTTGTGGCTGATGACGTGGCTGAGGTTGTTGGAATCGAAGCTGTTGAAGCGGCAATCAAGGATGCAAGGAGAAATGCGGTGATCAACAATGTTGGCAATTGCACTTTCGTCCATGGAGAGTTGAGAAGTAGGCTCACAAAGGAGGTGGAGTGGTTGGAGCATCATCCCAGACCACATGTAATATTCATTGACCCACCACGTAGTGGCATGCTCGAGAAAGTCGTCAGGCAGATCCTTGCATTACGACCAGAGCGTATTGTGTATATTAGTTGCAACCCTATCACCCAAGCCCGCGATCTTGAACTGTTGTGTAACAACTCGGTTTACAGTATCTGCGAAGTTCAGCCCATTGACATGTTTCCTCACACGTACCACATCGAAAATGTGGTAGGACTCTCTCTTACTACTAGATCCTAGTCATGCTATCCATGTGCTAGTAATCGCGGGCCGCGCAACAATCTTGAGAATCTTAATTGAATATTTGTGAGGCAAGGGCTATCTTTAACCTGCACCTAATAAAGCTTCTCACTTGCCCATTTGTTGCCATGTACCACGGTGCGGCCACGATTTTTGTTTTGGCATTTCTCGTTGATCTGATTGCCTACGCAGGAACCCCCTCGAAGATCATCACCGCTGTTAGGACAGAGCATCCTCCTGTCCTTGATGGCCTGATAACCGAAGCACAATGGCAGACTGCTCCAGCCGCTCTTGATTTTACACAGTTTGATCCAATTGAAGGTGGTCTGCCAACAGAGATGACGTCGGTTCGGATGTTATATGATGACCATGCGCTGTACATCGGGGTCATCTGCTATGACTCTAACCCCGCCGAAGGGATTGTCCATCAGCTGATACGCCGTGACAGAACCTCTGAAGCAGACAGATTTACGGTTCAGATTGATTCGTATCATGATCTTCAAACTGCGTTCGTGTTTTCGGCAAACGTCTCGGGGGTACAGAGCGACGGCGTTTTGTCTCAAGATGGGATAGTCTACGACCTCACATGGGATGCAGTCTGGAGAGTGAAAACGGGGGTTTATCTCGACGGTTGGTCGGCAGAATTTGCCATTCCTTATAGTGCCTTGCGTTTTTCAGCGCTGGAAGACGAAGAATATGTGTGGGGGATCAATTTTCGATGCTACATTAGTCGTAAGGGAGAGATAGATGAATGGGTCATGGTCCCCCGAAGTGAGAGAGCACAAATCTCTAAGTGGGGACTGGTGAATGGCATTCGTGAGATCAAACCGCCGTTGCAGTCGAGCCTTTTTGGTGACCGGGACGTGGATGAGTTTGATGTGGCACTACGTGGTATTGTGACATTTACTCGTGTTCTGTCACTTCAGTTCTATTCACAGGTGCTACTTGCCAGAGGGAAGTACGATAATTACAGTCGCCTCGTCGGCAGCACACAACTCTTGCCCACGACTGGTCCGACTTCAAATTATAACTTCAATTTCATTAGGTTCAACGCAAATGTGCTATTGCGTTGGGAGTTTCTCCCAGGTAGCACTGTGTATCTTGTATGGACGCAGGCACGCTTCGAGAACACTGGTGACTACTCCCTGGGTTTCGGACGACGATTCAGAGACACGTTCTCACTTCCTCATGAGGATGTGCTTCTGCTGAAGGCGAGCTACTGGTTGTCGCTGTAAGGCTTACGTCAAGCTCTTCTCGAAAAATTCTAGGATGCGTCGTTCGTATTCTCGCCCTCCTTTTGTCGCCATATCATCATGCTTTGCACCTGGAATGAGCCAGAGTTCCTTGGGTCCTGCCGCGTTGTCGTAGAGCATTTCAGAGTATGTATACTTGATAAGGCTATCCGCGGTCCCATGCAGGATAAACAGAGGGACGTGTACGTCTTTTACAGCGTCTAAAGGTGAAACAGCGCTGGCTTTAAAATGCGCCAAGTGTTCAGATCGTTTGATGACAATGTTGCGAAGGTAGTGCCAGGGAAGCTTGATCATTCGTTTTTGGTAATCATCAAATATGGTTCTTAGTGTCGCGAAACCGCTTTCAGCAACCACTGCCACAACGCGATTATCCATCGCGGCCACCTGAATCGCAATAGCCGCTCCCATGGATACTCCTAGCAACCCAATCTTTCCCACGTGTACATCACTGCGTTTCATGAGGTAGTTGATAACAGTCGTCGTATCGTGTTTCTCGTAAAATCCATAGGTGCAGTATGAGCCGCCACTATTGCCATGCCGTCGCGAATCGTAAAGAAACACGTTGTACCCCCTCTCATGGAACTTCTTTGCTAAGGGAAGGCCAACAATCTTGGACTCACTGACGCCATGTAAGTAAAGTATTGTCCCCTTGGCTTTTCGTAAGGCCTTTATGAGCCAGCAACTGAGGTCGATGCCTTCCGCAGTCTTGAGGTTAAGCTCCTCGTACGGTAGACCAAGATCGGAAGGATGTAGTATCGACGTGTACTTGCGATAGTAGTCGATGGTACGACGCTGGGGTTGGAGAAGCAAGATTGGCCCGATCACAAACAAGATCATCGAGACAACCAACATGAAGAGAACAACAAAGAGAATCAGCGCAAGCAGGATACTCATGCTTTGACAAACCCTGGCAGGACATCGAGAAGATCTATGAACAGGCGCGAACGAGAAGACAAATACTTTTGTGCTAGTTCAGTAGCAATGAGAAGAATCTGGGGCCGATTCACAAATTGATGTAGGGTCATAGATGCCAATCGTGGATTGCCGTTGCAAAATATAATCATGATGTTGAAGGGAAGCAACAAGGTCTTTGCGTCTACTGCTAGTTCTTAGTACATTTTGTGCCGTTTGAAATAAGCATCACTATGAAGTTACCCGAACGAGTTGCAATTGTACATGAATGGTTTACTTCAATGCGTGGGGGCGAGAAGTGTGTGGAAGTATTATGCGAACTTTTTCCTCAAGCAACTCTTTTTGTTCTTGTGCACAAGAAAGGTTCCGTCTCTTCAACGATCGAGTCGATGCCCATCCGCACTTCATTCATCCAGCGCCTTCCTTTTGCTGAACGACGCTATCGACACTATCTACCCCTTTTTCCAGCAGCAGTCGAAGGGTTCGATATGAATGAATTCGATCTCGTTATTTCTTCGAATCACTGTGTTGCCAAAGGGGTGCGGACGAAGCCAAATACGCTGCATATCTGCTACTGCCACACTCCAATGCGCTATGTCTGGGATATGTACACGGAGTATTTTGGTCGAGGACGTGCAGGTGTTGCAACACGAATAGGGATGAGACTCTTCCTGGATAAACTTCGTAGATGGGATGTGCGGACAGCGAGCAACCCACATGGCTATGTTGCTAATTCTCAGAACATTAGGTCGAAAATTCAAAAGATATACAACCGTACTGCCGACGTTATCTATCCTCCAGTAAACACATCCCTATTTCAGCTTTCACATAGGCAAGGTGCATATTTTCTGATTATCAGTGCTTTTGTGCCATACAAGCGGATTGATCTTGCCATCGAAGCGCTTAAACGAACGGGAGACACGCTGATCATCGTAGGAGATGGACCCGATGCTAAGCGACTCAAAAAGATGGCTGCACCTAACATTGAATTTATGGGCTGGCAGCCAGATGAACAACTTAAGGAGCTATACGCAGGATGTAAAGCGGTTGTATTTCCAGGAGAGGAAGACTTCGGGATTGTTCCCGTAGAAGCGATGGCGTGCGGCAAGCCCGTTATCGCTTTCGCGAAGGGAGGAGCTTTAGAAACCATTGTTGATAGTCCAAGTCTGAAAACGGGTATCGCTTTTCAGGAACAAACGGTTGATTCACTTATCGAAGCCATACGAAGTTGTAGGGAAGGGGAGTTCAAGCCAGAAGAACTTCGTGCATACGCCTGCCGATTCGACCGAGAAGTGTTCAAACAGAAGATGAGAGAGTACGTCGAGAACAAATGGAGGGAGTTCAAATCGTAGTTCGTTGACATTTAGATGTGTTTTGACTATATTTTTCGGCCAAAAGTTCATGGAATGGCTGTGAGCACTGACGAAAACCGACGTAAGAGGAAGGCTAAGCAGTACGACCTGCTGATTGTTCCAAAGGAAGAGGGAGGGAGAACAAGGAGTTTTCGCGTTAGTGTACCAAAGTTATGGCTGCTCGGCGTGCTAACCTTCTTTGGTATTGTTGCAGTTATTCTGTTAATGTATATTTACACTCCCTTGGCTTTCTACCTGCCTATTCCGAATCCAAAGCTAGAGCAAAGATATGGCCAGCAAATTGCCGAAACTCAGAGACAACTCAATGCACTTGCCGAGGACGTGCTGTTATTAAGGGATTACAACCTGCAACTACGCAAAGCTCTGGGGGATCAAGGTATTGAAGATACCACAGCAAAGACTAGTGTTGCCTCTGCGCTTTCGACCGTCCGGAGAAGTGGACCTGGTCGGCGTGACTCGGGAATCGGTGATACGGCTTTCTCCGAAGGGAATCACTTTGCAGAAGATTATGGCGGGCTAGATTTTGCGAGGTCTCCGTACAATGCAGTTGTGACCAGCGATGATGGTTTCCGAGCAGTATTTCCTCTCGTCAGTCCGACAAAAGGATTTGTCTCACAAGGATTTGATCCTTCACGAAAACACTTCGGGATAGATTACGCTGCTAAGAAAGGTGCTGTAGTGTATGCCGCGACAGACGGACGTATCGTCTTTGCAGGCTGGACGTACGAAGATGGAAATATGTTGATCATTTCGCATGGCGGTGGATACCTTACTGTGTACAAGCACAACCAATCGCTGTTAAAGGCTGCGCGTGCATTTGTGGAGCGAGGGGAGCCAGTAGCACTGATTGGAACTTCAGGAAAAACAAGTCGTGGGCCTCACCTTCATTTTGAAGTTTGGAAGGACGGAGTTCCACAAGATCCCGATGAGTTTTTGCTGACCTCACCTAAAATACATCAGATACATTACAAGGATCAACGTGGCTGACAAAAAGCGTGGAAATGACGATCTTAGCCTGGTCGGTGCAGGCACGCTGATTGAGGGTAAGATCAAGACAGATGGGAGTATCCGTGTCGACGGGACGCTTATTGGAGAGATTGTGGCAAAAGCGAGTGCTGCAATTGGCTTGACTGGTACGGTGGAAGGTGGTGTGATGGCGAAGAACGTTACCATTGCCGGGAAAGTCAAAGGGACGGTAACAGCAACTGAAAAACTGACGCTTGAAGGAAAGTCAATCACACGCGGTGATATTCGTGCATCGAAGCTGATAGTTGATGAAGGTGCAACGTTTGACGGGCAGTGTGCGATGACTTCTCAAAACGGCGCAACAAAAGAGGGCTCATCTCAAAAGTAATGCTCATATGGACGCACCTGGGAAGGGTGATAAGCCGGGTGGGTTCGGCACCAAATGGAGTGCTGAGTTTGGCCCTCTCCTCACTCTAGGCCTACAGTTAGCAATCTCCGTTGTTGCCTTTTTTTTTCTAGGACTTTGGCTAGATAGCAAACTTGATACTGCACCGTGGCTGATGATAGTAGGGTTGCTACTTGGTGTTGTGGGGGGATTTTTGAGTTTTTTTAGGACTGTGACTGCTATTGGAAAAAAGGAGGAGGAATCAAAGAAATTGAAGAAGGGATCGTACCGTGAAGATTGATCCTGGCTTCCCCAAGCAGATCGCAATAGCGTTTGCAGCAATAACTGGTCTAGCGGCGTACCCTCTTGCAAGGTTTGGCACTATCGAGGTGATCGTTGCTGCTACAATAGGCGCAATCATCAGTACAATCAATGTATTGCTGGGTTATTTCTCAATTGAGTATTCGTTGAACAAATCATATTCGACCTTCTTGAAAGCCGTCCTCGGCGGGATGAGTATACGAATGCTGCTGATGTTGGGTGCGTTGCTGATCTTGATTAAGTTGTTTGGATTTCATGCGGTTGCTTTGACGGTGTCGCTTCTTGGGTTTTATGTAATCTACCTAACAATAGAGGTGATCTTCATTCAAAGGAAATTGATTATTAAGAATCAGGAGTAAATCTCTTGTGATGTTCCCTTGTTGTTGAACAATATGATGGACGAAACGCTTGTACAAGGTTCCCTAGACACCCTTCGTGCTGGTGCTCTCCAAGTGGAGGGACATGGGGAAGAGAATTTGTTCGTGGAGTTGTTGCATCACGTACAGGATTCGCACGAACTTGAAATTCCATTCCTCGGACATATCGAATTGCCTCAATTCACGCCGTTTGAAATTGCCGGGCTTACCATTGACATGTCGATCACAAAGCATGTATTCTTTCTTTGGTTTGCTGCTCTGCTTCTCTGCCTGCTTGCTATTGTAGCGGCCAGGAAGAATAGAAAACATCCAGTCCCGACAGGTTTTGGCAACCTTGTGGAAGTGCTTGTCGTGTTCATACGTGACCAGGTCGTGGTTCCTAACATGGGTTCAGGAGGAATACGATACATGCCGTACCTGCTTACAACATTCTTCTTTATTCTTGTTATGAATCTCTTGGGACTTGTTCCCTTTGGTGCTTCTGCGACTGGCAATGTGAGTACGACCGCCGGGCTTGCGATCATTGCTTTCATCATGATTCAGGTGGCTCCCATTAGAACTCAGGGTCTTGGCCATTACCTCGCCCATCTTACTGGCGGTGTTCACTGGACACTCTGGCCGATTATGGTTCCAATCGAGATTCTGGGGCTCTTCACGAAACCTTTTGCTCTCTGTATCCGACTCTTTGCAAACATGACTGCAGGGCACATCGTCATTGTGTCACTTATCGGGTTGATCTTCGTTTTTAAATCATACATTGTTGCCATTGCACCCGTGGGATTTGTTCTCGGCATAAGTCTGCTGGAACTGTTCGTTGCAGTTCTTCAGGCGTATATCTTTACCATACTCACAGCAATGTTCATGGGGCTTGGGATGCAAACCGAGGGCCACGGCGAACATGTGGAAAGTGGTCACTAAGTGTAGGCTCGAAACTAGGAATACATCACCGCATAGTAACTTTTTGACAGGAGGAAAACTATGGACTCAATCGGCTTAGGTTATTTGGCAGCAGGAATCGGAGCGGCATTAGCCGTGATCGGAGGAGGGCTAGGTATAGGCAGACTTGCAGCTGCAGCGATGGAAGCAAGCGGCCGTCAGCCTGAAGTGGCTGGTGAAGTTCGCACCTCGATGATTATTGCCGCTGCCCTTATTGAAGGTGTAACCTTCTTTGCACTTGCAATCTGTATTATTCTAGCAACCAAATAATTTTGCTGAGGTTTGGCATGCTTGAAATTAATCCAGGTCTAATTCTATGGACCATAGTAACGTTCATTATTCTTCTGGTAGTTTTACGTGCAGTAGCATGGAAGCCGTTGTTGGGTGCGTTAACAGCGCGCGAGGAGAAGATCCGCACCTCACTCCAAAGGACAGAACAGGCGCAGCAAGAGGCTGAGAAGCTACTCGAGGAAAACAAACATCAGCTTGCCCAGGCGGAAGAGCAATCGCAGCGGGCCATCAAGGAGGGTCGTGAGACGGGTGAAAGATTGAAGGCTGAAATTATCGAAAAGGCCAATGCATCATCCCGCGATATGATAGAACAAGCGAAGGAGGAAATCCGTAGGGAGAAAGATGCCGCGCTCATAGAGCTTCGTGGTGAAGTGGCAGACCTTGCGATCATGGCAGCGGAAAAAGTGCTTGACGCGAATCTGGATGCGCCGAAACAGAGAGAACTTGTTGAAACAGCCATCAGAGAGATCAACAAAAGGTAGCGATCCATGAAAAATGTTCGTGTGGCACGGCGGTATGCTATGGCGTTAATGAGCATGGCTGAAGAACTGAACAGGATTGATGACACATCAAGAGATCTTGAGGTTGTCAACGGAATCTTACGTGACTCTCGAGAATTCCGATTGTTGGTTGCCAGCCCTATTGTGTCTCCTTCGAAAAAGTCGGCCATCTTTGATGCGTTGTTAGGCAGCCGGGTTAGCATCGAAACTCTTATTTTTGTTCGCCTTTTGGCCTTGAAACATAGAGAAGCACTGCTGCAGGATGTGATTGACCAGTTTAATGTTTTGCGGGACGAGAGATTTGGCATCACCAATGTGGATGTCAAGGCGGCGCTCGAGTTTTCGCCAGCGCAAGAAAAAAGCCTTCAGGGGGAACTCGAACGCTTTACCGGCAAAAAGGTCCGGTTGCACTTCTCATTGGATAAAGAGATAAAAGGGGGACTCGTTGTCCAGGTTGGAGACACTGTTCTCGACGCGACTATTAAGCATCAACTTGAACTGTTGAGAGCGTGCTTTGTTGCCGGATAACACCGGTCGAATCGATTCTGATTAACAAGGATAGCACAATGGCTGAAGTAAGACCAGATGAAGTATCTGCGATATTAAGGAAGCAACTTGCAGGTTTCGAGAAGGAAATCGATGTCTATGATGTCGGAACTGTTCTTCAGGTCGGTGACGGCGTTGCACGTGTGTATGGACTCTCCAAGGCATTGATGAGCGAGCTTGTGGAGTTTCCACACGGTGTGTTTGGCATGGTGCTCAATCTTGAAGAGGATAATGTGGGATGCATGCTCTTTGGTGAGAGCAGGGGGATCAAGGAAGGCGATCAAGTAAAGAGAACTGGTCGCGTAGCGTCGACGGCCGTGGGTACGCAAATGCTCGGCCGCGTTGTGAATCCGCTTGGTCATCCAATTGACGGACGTGGACCAATCAAGGCTGAGAAGCTCATGCCCATGGAGCGGAAAGCTCTAGGAGTGATTCAACGCCAGCCTGTGAAGGAACCGCTTCAGACCGGCATCAAGTCCGTGGATGGCATGATTCCAATTGGTCGCGGTCAGCGTGAGTTGATTATTGGAGATCGCCAAACTGGAAAGACTGCTATAGCGATTGATACGATTATCAACCAAAAGTATGCACATTCGGAGAAAGCGAAGAAAGAAGGCATCCAACCAGTCTACTGCATCTATGTTGCAGTTGGACAGAGAAGCTCCACGGTTGCTCAGGTGGTGGATAGACTTCAGCGGGAAGGTGCGATGGCATACACAACGGTTGTAGCGGCCACGGCGAGTGATCCAGCACCACTTCAATTCATCGCGCCGTATTCCGGGGCAACGCTTGGGGAGTTTTTTCGCGACAGTGGGCGTCACGCTCTCGTTGTCTACGATGATCTCTCTAAGCAGGCTCAAGCGTACCGCCAGGTCTCATTGTTGCTTCGCAGGCCACCAGGCCGCGAGGCATATCCGGGCGATATTTTCTACCTCCATTCGCGCCTCCTGGAGCGCGCGTCAAAACTGAGTGATGAGCTCGGGGGCGGCAGCCTCACAGCGCTCCCTGTTATAGAGACACAGGCAGGAGACGTCTCGGCGTATATTCCGACAAATGTAATCTCGATTACCGACGGACAAATCTACCTGGAGCCTGGGATGTTCAACTCAGGTATCCGTCCAGCCATTAATGTCGGTATCTCTGTGTCTCGTGTTGGTGGTAAGGCTCAAATCAAGGCGATGAAGAAAGTCGCTGGGCGATTGCGCCTCGAGCTTGCACAGTATCGTGAGCTTGAAGCATTTGCGAAATTCAGCTCTGATCTTGACAAAGCGACGCTCGCCCAGTTGCGCCGTGGTTCGCGATTGGTGGAGTTACTCAAACAGGGACAGTATGCGCCGATGCCAGTCGAGAAGCAGGTAGTAAGCATCTTTGCGGGCACGACTGGCTTCCTCGATGAAATACCCCTTGAACATGTGCAACGCTTTGAGAGCGAGTTCCTTGAGACGATGGACTTAAAACATCCCGATTTGTTGCAGAAGATTGCGGAGAAGAAGGATCTCACCGATGATATTACAACTGAGCTTAATGCTATCCTGCGAGAATTTACCAACTCGTTTAAGGTATCTGTAACTGCCTAGAACGGAAAGTCTGATCTTCAGATTGCTTATGGCGACATTGCGAGAAGTGCGCACTCGAATCATTGGCGTAAAAAAAACACAGAAGATTACCAAGGCGATGAAAATGGTCGCAGCAGCAAAGCTTCGGCGGGCTCAAGCTGGGGTGATTGCCGCTCGTCCCTATGCTCGCAAGATGATGGACTTGCTTTGCCATCTTGTGGGAAGTTTGGACGTCAGCTCTAATTCGCTTATTTTGCCTCGAGAGATTGGATCGATTGCTTTGGTTGTCGTCACTTCAGATCGCGGCCTCTGTGGTGCATTCAATACCAATCTGCTGAGGGCAGCTGTCGAGCATGTGGAAAAGCAATATGCAGTGGAGAACAAAAGAGGAAATCTCAAAGTGTTTTGTGTTGGCCGAAAGGGGTTCGAATTCTTCTCCAGGAGGCAATACAATGTTGCAGGGAAGCATATCGGAGTTTACAATAACCTTGTCTTTGGTCAAGCGCAGATGATTGCACGGCAACTAGTCGATGGTTACATGAAGGAAGAGTTTGACAAGGTTGAGGTGATATATAACGAGTTCAAGTCTGTAGCTCAGCAGCGAATCGTAATCGACCAGTTTCTTCCTGTTTCTGTCTCCTCTGAGGACGCGGCGCTTGCGAAGGGTTCAGTCAACTATATCTACGAGCCAAACCCTATCGAGATTGTTAATGCGTTGCTACCGAAACATTTAGATTTTCAGATGTGGAGAGTTTTGCTTGAGTCAAATGCCTCGGAGCAGGGGGCGCGGATGGCTGCAATGGACAATGCGACGGAGAATGCAAACGAAATGATCTCCATGTTGCAACTTGCGTATAACAAAGCCCGGCAGGCATCAATCACGAAGGAACTGTTGGAAGTTGTCGGTGGAGCTGAAGCTCTGAAGAAAACCGGATAAGCCTCACCTCTTCTTAGTGTCCTCACCGCCTCAGATGTAAATCAGGCGGTGTTTTTTTTCTTGCCTACAAACCTGCACTTAAAGGAAGCGGGACGACTTACTGAGTTCCGTGAATTCACTGATAGCTTGCGGGTGAGGATGTATTGGAAGGGACTTGCGCTGTCCTAGGACAGTACCCAGGGACTTCATACCTTGCAAAAGTAGTTGTTTTTGAGTAGGTTTAACGATACAAAATATACATAATTGCTATGAAAAGCCCATATTGATCAATATTCCGAATGTTTGAAGACTTAAGCCGAAAGTTAGAAGGTGTATTTAAACGTCTGAGAGGAGAAGGGAAAATCTCAGAGGCGAATGTTGGAGAAACCCTGCGCGAGATCCGACGAATTCTCCTCGATGCAGATGTTAATTATAAGGTTGCGAAGCAGTTTGTTGACGATGTCAAGGAACGGGCTGTGGGAGAGCATGTATTGCAAAGCATCACTCCCGGCCAGCTAATTGTAAAGATCATCTACGATGAGCTGGTGTCGTTGCTCGGTACTTCAAACGTGGAAATAACGATCTCCCCATCCCCGCCGACTATCGTCATGGTGGCAGGCCTGCAAGGCTCTGGCAAAACCACATTTTGTGCCAAGCTCGCTTCTCATCTTAAATCGCAAGGGCGCCACCCGTTGCTGGCTGCAGCGGACATGCACAGACCGGCCGCCATTGAACAACTGGTTGCACTAGGTGAACAACTTGATGTACCCGTGTATTGGGAGAGTGATGCCAGCGCTGTGGCTGTTGCAGAACAGTCTATTGTTCATGCAAAAAAGAACGCTCGGGATGTGGTCATCGTTGATACTGCTGGCCGGTTGCACGTTGACGAAGACATGATGAAGGAGGTTGAGGCAATCAAGTCATCGATCACTCCGCATGAGATCCTATTTGTGGTGGATGCAATGACGGGACAAGATGCAGTCAACTCGGCGAAGGCATTTCATGAGCGGCTTAATTTCGATGGTGTCGTCCTTACAAAATTGGACGGTGACGCGCGGGGCGGCGCTGCTATTTCTCTACGTGCCTCGGTTGGCAAGCCAATTAAGTTTATTGGGGTTGGCGAAAAGCTCGATGCTCTGGAGAAATTTCACCCGGAAAGGCTCGCTTCACGAATTCTCGGCAAGGGTGATATTGTCACGCTCGTAGAGAAGGCACAGGAACGGTTTGATGAAGAGAAGGCGATTACCCTTCAAGCTAAGATCCGCAAAGCTCAATTCACACTTGAGGACTTTTTACAGCAGCTACAAGAAGTTAAGAGGATGGGACCGCTTAGCCAAGTTTTGGGTATGCTGCCAGGGATGAGCAGACTACCCCAAGAGGCAACGATTGATGACAATGCACTTGTAGAGATTGAGGCAATCATTCAATCAATGACGAAGGAAGAGCGACAGAATGCACGCGTGATCAACGGAAGTAGGAGAAAGAGGATTGCTGTGGGGAGCGGGACCACTGTTCAAGGTGTGAACAGGCTGTTAAAACAATTTGACCAGATGCAGAAGATGATGAAAACGCTGAGGAAGGGTAGGAAAAAAGATATGCTAATGGGAGGCTTACAGATGCGGTGAGGTTTTAGTCCATCGGGACATGATCTCGGTATGCTGCCGCTGGTTCCCTGTCATGGCGCGTTTATTGTGCAGAGACAGCAGGAAAAACATGCGATGTATTTGAGAATCATAAACACTAGAGAAGGAGATCCGCTTTGGCAGTACGATTAAGATTGCGACGAATTGGAAAGAAAAAGCTACCCATCTATCACATCGTTGCAGCAGATTCACGCGTTGCGCGCACTGGCAAGTTTCTTGAGATCCTTGGCCGCTACGAGCCTCTTCAACAGCCGATGCTGATTACTGCGAACGAGGATCGCGTGTTCTATTGGTTGAGAACAGGAGCAAAACCAACAGACACTGTACGGAGCCTACTAAAGCGGACCGGGCTGTGGATGAAATGGAATATGTCAAGAAAGGGTGTTGACCAGGCAACGATTGCTACAGAAATGCAAAAGTGGCAGATGGCACAAGTCGAAAAAAATCAGCGTCATGAGGCACGAAAAGCACGTCGCCTCACTGCACGCCGTAAGTCAAAGAAGAGTGCTGAGGAGGACACTGCGCAGGCAGCACCTGCTCCTAGTGAAGTCCCAGCAGAGTCGTAAGCGATTCATCGGCGGACAGGCTTCTCTCTGCCATTGGCGTGGCTTTTCATCGACCTATGTGAGTACTTAATTAATAAAGTTTGAGATTACATGAATACTGACGGTAAGGCGCGTGAGGGGAGACCCGTATCAGTTGGTTGTGAGCAGAGCAGTCCGGAAAACATCTCTAAAGAGATGCGTTATGAGATAGTTCCGCGAATTTGTTGCGAAGCACCTTGTCGATCAACTGGAACTGGTGGCGCTCGAGCACGAAGAGAAGGACAACAGAGTCGTCTTCAGGTGGAAAGTTGGTGAGGACGATGTGGGCAAGGTGATAGGAAGGGGAGGCCGGGCTGCTCAGGCAATTCGAACGCTCCTGGTTGCGGTTGCGGTGAAAGAGGGTAAACGGGTAATTGTGGAAATCGCCGATTGAGTAGATCGAGTCGCACCCTATATGCTGTTGGCAAGATTGTTAAGGCGTTTGGGATCAACGGCGAGGTAGTTGTTAACTTAATGACTGATTCTCCAGCGCGTTTCAAAACACTGGAGAGGGTGCTGATCGGGAGAAACGACAGTGATGTGGAGGAGACGACAGTTGAGTACGCTACTATTGGAACTCGAGGCGTCAGGGTGAAGTTAACAAACGTTCATGATCGGTCGGGCGCTGAAGGAATCATCGGTTCGTTCGTGTTCGTCGGCGAGAAAGATCGTATTCGTGTACCCAAAGGAAAGTACTTTGTCCATGACATTATCGGGTTGGAGGTTGTAGATCAAGACGAGAATTTGATCGGTACAGTCAAGGATGTTCTTAACCTCCCTGCACACGACGTGTATGTGTTGGATTCTGGCGGTCGTGAAGTCATGGTACCTGCAGTGAATGAATTTATCCAGAAGATTGATTTAGAAGCCAGAATCATAAGAGTGAGACTTATTGAGGGTATGGTGGAATAAGGATGCGGATAGATGTGGTCACAGGATTGCCTAGGTTGCTTTTCAGTCCCTTGAACGAAAGCATTATCAAGCGTGCACAGGATAAGAAATGTGTGGAGATTGTGATTCACGATCTTCGTGACTACACGACCGATAAGCACAAGACGATTGATGACACCCCATACGGCGGTGGCTCGGGGATGATCTTGATACCGGAGCCTGTGTTCGCGAGCATCGAAGGACTAAAGGGCGAGCGTACGTACGACGAGATCATCTATCTCTCCGCAGATGGAGAGCGGTTTACGCAGCAGATGGCAAACGAACTTTCAATAAAGGAGAACTTGCTGCTCCTGTGTGGGCACTACAAAGGGATCGATGAGCGGATTCGTGAAATACTTATCACGAGGGAGGTTTCAGTAGGTGACTATGTGCTCACCGGAGGAGAGCTTGCTGCTCTTGTGGTTATCGATGCGGTCGTACGATTGATTCCGGGAGTGCTAAATGACGGTGAATCACTACTGAATGATTCCTTCCAAAACAATCTTCTTGATGCACCTCAATATACCCGGCCAGCAGAGTTTCGGGGGATGAAAGTACCCGAGGTACTTCTCTCGGGTAACCATAAGAAGATCTCTGCGTGGCGTGCTGAACAGCAGCACAAACGTACGACTGAGCGTCGCAAGGATTTGTTGGAAGATTCATAGAACATACTCATACTTGGAGAATAGAAATGGATAAATTGAAATTAGTCGAAGCAACACAGATGAAAAGTAACATTCCCGCATTCGCTTCCGGTGATACGATTAACGTGCATGTCCGTGTAGTGGAAGGTGATAAGGAACGGATCCAGCAATTCCAGGGAATTGTTATCGGGCGTCATGGGTCCGGGATGAATGCTACATTCACTGTTCGAAAGATTTCTGATGGAGTGGGGGTTGAACGCATATTTCCTCTTCATTCCCCGCGCATCTCAAAGATTGAGAAAATAAAAGAAGGATCCGTGAGGCGGGCGAAACTCTACTATCTGCGAGACCTTACGGTTAAGGCAATAAGACAAAAGATTGGTGCATGACACCTGCGAAGGTGTTCGATACCTGCATTGGGGAGTGAACAAGGGCAGGATCACAACGCCACCCAATTCGGCAATTGCCACAGCGGCGTTTGGTGCAAATGATACCTTGATAGTCACCCCCGGTTGATACAGGATCAACCTCCGTCACGATTTCGGATAGTTCTCCCGGGCCGGGTGAAACCCTACCGATATCCACAACGTTTCAAATCGTTGTACAGAGCGAGGGAGGAGGAGGCACGCCGAGGGGATCGGTGACGCTAGCAGGCGCGGTGTTGGGTACGTTTACTCCGGTCAGCGGAACCCCCAACATCGGTGCTCTTGTTTGGTTTGACGGCGGAAACGCGTCCATCACTGTCACCTTTCCAGCCGGCATCGTGTCCCTCGTATCGTATGCGTCTGTGCAGGGCACATGGATAGCGACGCTACCGCAAAGGGGCGCGTGAGCGTCCGGGACCACGGCAACGTTCACCGGTGTCGTACTCACACACGCAGTAACATCGAGCACGATGACCCTGACCGGCACGTTGGGTTTCACCCCGTAATTAACTATCAGTTTTGACTTGAGATATGCCCCGGCTGGATACAGTCGGGGCGGTTTCTTTAATATTGTCATAGAATAGTCTACCCGAGAGGATTGTCACGAAATAGCCCATGAGCCTCAAAAAACGCATCGGTATCGTGAACCGCTTCTATTGTCTTCCGTTGGCGCGCGGCAAGGTCAATCATTGGATGTGATCGTCGACCATTGGATGTGATCGTCGACTCGATGACAAGTAATGCACTCGAGCTGCGAAAACATGAACTCCATGCTGCATTCGTTTCACCGATTGACTACGCTCGCGAGAGTTCAGATTACAGAATCGTTCCCGGTATTGCTGTCTCCTCCCGTCAAGCCATTGATCTTCATTTTCGTGAAAGTATCCGTACGATTAACACCCTTGCGGTGGAACTTGCTGATTGAATCTTTCTGGAAAGATGGATAGATTATGTGAAATTTTGCCTGTTGCCTTCCCATGCTCAAGTCGATTATCATAAAACACTATGCGTTGATTGATGAACTAATTGCGGATTTCTCCGACGGGCTTGTTATTCTAACGGGTGAGACAGGAGCAGGAAAATCCATTATCATCGATGCGCTAAGCCTGATTCTTGGTGGGAGAGCCAGCGCGGAAGTAGTTCGCACTGGAGCAGAAAAAGCAATTGTTGAGGGGCTCTTTACCATTGCGGGAAACAGGAAAGTGAAATCCCTGCTTGAGGAAAACGGACTCGAATACAGTGACGAGCTTATCATCCGGCGGGAGGTATCAGCCAAGGGTCAGAGTCGTTGTTTCATTAATGATTCCCCTACGACTCTCGCACTGCAAAAGCATGTGGGGGAGCTACTGGTCGACCTGCATGGTCAGCACGAGCACCAGTCTCTCTTGCATGTGGAGAACCATATTGACATGCTGGACAACTTTGGGGGGTTGAATGAGATGGTGAATGATTTTCAGAGTGCATACAAGAAATTAGAGGACTTAACAGGGGAGTTGCGAGAAACCCGCCAACGAGAACGCTTGCTTCTAGAAAACCGGGAGTTCCATGCCTTTCAGATGCGCGAAATCGATGCCATCGCTCCTCAGCTCGGAGAGGAGGAGCACCTTGAGAGTGAGTTGAGAATTCTGGAAAACGCCGAGGAGCTCTTCGGTACGACGGGTGAATTGTATCAACTCCTGTACGGAGGAGACCGATCAGTCCATGATCTTCTTGTCAAAGTGCAGAATAAGCTTAATGATCTGACCGGAATCGACCACCAGTTTGAGGAAGCGGTAAAGGAGAGCGGATCGGCTCTTGCGGTTGTTAGCGAGCTTGCAAAGTCTGTGCAACATTACCATTCACAGATAGAGTTTAGCGCGGAACGGCTTGAACACCTACGAGAGCGGCTCGGTCGCCTTGCTCTCCTGAAGAAAAAGTACGGTGGGTCGTTAGATGACGTCATTGCATATAGAGAAAAAATTGGACAGGAACTGCAACTTGGCGAGAATTTTACTGAAGTAATCGAGAAGCTGTTGCGCGAGTGTGAGGCAGCGCGCAATGACTGCGCGCTTGTTGCACAATGCCTTTCCTCCAAACGTCAGGGGGTCGCGAGGAAAATGGACAAAGCCATCGTAGGAGAGTTAAGAAAGTTGGGGATACAGAATGGAAAGTTTGCAACTCGGATCAGGCAGGTCGAACTGTTGTCAGATCAAGTATCGAACCGCGACGCAGCTGCACACTACATTAAGGCTGGAGAGATGAAGCTCAGGCTCAACCCAAGAGGATGCAATGCCGTTGAGTTCTTCATCTCCACAAATACAGGCGAGGAAGTAAAACCGCTTGCCAGAGTAGCTTCAGGCGGAGAAGTTTCACGGATTATGCTCGCTCTCAAGAGTATCCTTGCAAAATCCGATAGATTACCAGTACTCATTTTTGATGAGATTGATGTGGGAGTGAGCGGTCGAGTGGCGCAAGCAGTTGGATTAAGTCTGAAGGACCTATCAAGATTCCATCAGGTCATCGCCATAACACACCTGCCCCAGATTGCGGGTCTTGCGGATTCGCACTTCATGGTGTACAAGTCTGACGATGGCTCTCGTGCGATCACGTCGATCAAAAAGCTCTCATCGGATGAGAGAGTTCGAGAAGTAGCTTCACTTATGAGTGGAGAAGAGGTGACAGAGGCGGGGCTGAAAGGAGCCCGGGAATTAATGAGCGTCTCACGAGATAACTAGAGACATGGCGTTGAAAGTCTACAATAGTGTAACGCGAAAGAAAGAGGAATTCAAATCACTCCATCGCGGCTTCGTTGGAATGTACGTTTGCGGGCCAACGGTCTATGGTGAGTCCCATCTCGGACACGCTAAAAGCTATATCTCGTTCGATGCGATTGTTCGCTATCTCCGCTACCTCGGATACAAAGTGCTTTATGTGCAGAACATTACCGACGTGGGCCATTTGTTAGGTGATGTGGATGAAGGTGAAGATAGGATAGTTCGGCAAAGCAAACTCGAGCACAAACATCCTATGGAAATTGCCGAAACCTATACGCGAAGCTATTTTCAAGATATGGATGCTCTTAACATTTTGCGGCCCGACATATCTCCTCGTGCCACAGGTCATATTAGTGAACAGATTGGAATCATCGAGCAATTGTTGCAGAAAGGTTTGGCGTATGAGGCAAATGGCTCTGTGTACTTTGACGTTCATGCGTTTGCCGGTTATGGAAAACTTTCCGGTCGGAGTGTGGAGGAGATGGAAGCTGGAGCCCGCGTGGCGGTGAAAACAGAGAAAAAACACCCAGGTGATTTTGCACTTTGGAAAAAAGCAGCTCCGGAACATGTCATGCGGTGGCCGAGTCCGTGGGGCGATGGGTTTCCTGGGTGGCATGTAGAGTGCTCTTCCATGTCGATGAAATATCTTGGAGACAGCTTCGATATCCATGGAGGCGGGCTCGAGAATATATTCCCTCATCACGAGTGCGAGATTGCGCAGAGCGAGGGTGCAACGGGTAAGTCGTTTGTAAAGTATTGGCTACACAATAATATGGTGACCGTGGATGGCCGGAAAATGGGGAAATCACTCGGCAACTTCACAACTCTCAAGGACGCGTTTACAAAATGGAGGCCAGAGGTAATTCGCTTCTTTATTTTGCAGAGTCATTACCGCAGCACATTGGATTTCAGCACGGACGCGGTGGACAGTGCGGCAAAAGGACTGGAGAAGCTGACGAATACATTGGTCAACCTTCAAGAGAAGATAAGGATCTCGCAAGGTGAAGGCACGCCCGCATCTGTCGACCTAGTGAACTTCAAAACAGGATTCCTTTCTGCGATGGATGATGACTTCAATACTCCTCAGGCTATTGCGGTTCTGTTCGATCTGGCACGCGAGGTAAATCAGTATCTCGGTCAGAACATTCGATTCGACTCTACTTCATTGGGAAAGATTCACAAATTGTTTCTAGAATTAGGCGGTGAAATTCTCGGGGTGCTCTCCAGTGCTGAGAAGACTTCAACTACAACGGACGGTCGGTTAGAGGGAGACCTTATGAATCTTATCATTGACCTGCGGCAAGAAGTACGGGCGAAAAGAATGTGGCCATTGGCCGACAAGATTCGCGATTCGCTCGCCAAACTGGGCATCGCGCTGGAAGATAAGACGGAGGGAACGTCTTGGAAGAAGATATCCTAGAAAGCCTGACGGTGACGTGGAATCACTTAAGATAATTGCCAACGCTTTTGTGTTAACGTGCGACCGGGACAACCGAGGGGGACGTTACAACCTTTTCATTCGCGACGGCCGCATTGCTGAGATTTCCGATAGTCTTGACTTGTTCACATCGCTGCATCCCTACGCGACCATTGTGGATGCCAAAAACAAGCTCATTATTCCAGGCTTTGTAAATGCTCACTTCCACCCCGATAGCATTCTGTTGAGAGATCGAACGGAAGGAGTGCACTTCAGCTTGTGGGAGCAGGATATACGTTTTCACGAATGTTCTCGCAAGCTTTTGGAGGCTTCGAGCTATGACGACCTCCGCAGTTTGTATCTTGCCGTCTATTTTAGCCACCTTAAATCTGGTACTACATGCGTGGGTGATTTTTGCCCGCGAGTCAGTGAACAGGGACTGGGGCATGTGTTACGGGCTATTGATGGAACGAATGTGAAGAGTGTTATTACCCTAACGAACTGGGATCAGATTGCGCAGGCAAAAGAATTTGACGCAGCCGGGCGAAGATTTGTGATCAGTTTGGGGAAGGAGGAAGACTATACTGTTTACAGTTTTGAGAATTTGACTCGAGCTTCAAAGAAACTCAACATTCCCCTCCTGGCGCACCTTGCGGAGCAACGGACGGACGCAGACATTATTAGGAAGAACTTTCAGAAAAGATGTCTCGCGGTGCTGCACGATTACGCCGCACTTCGTCCCAGCACTATTCTTGTTCACCTAAATCATGTGGCTGAACAAGAGGTAGAAATGATTGCGGAAACAGGAGCACCAGTAGTCGTTTGTGCAAGGTCAGCAGCAAGCAAACAAACAGGGTATCCTTCCTTGCGACATCTCCTGTCACACAACGTACGGCTTTGTATCGGGACTGATTGGGCAAGTGTTGACATGATGAGGGATATGCACTTTCTCAGTGAACTGCCGCTTCTTGTTGGCGGGATCCGACCAATTCCAGCGAGAGAGTTGGTCCGAATGGCGACCATCAACGGGGCGTCCGCACTGGGATTATCAGCGGAAATTGGTTCGATCGAGCGTGGAAAAAAGGCTGATCTGACATTCTTCAACTTGGAGGACATGCGTTTACCCATGCTTTCTCCACACGCTTCTGCTGATGAACTTGCAGAACTTCTTGTTCACCACCTGAGTGTGGGGGATATCTCGGATGTGATGATTGATGGGGAATTTTATGTAAGCAATCGTCAGATCATGACGATGTCGGAAGAAGACATCATCGAGGGATTTCGCGCGATACGTGAGAGATTCTATACTGTACCTGGAAAGAAACGTGTGCGGACGGAGCGCGTACAATTGGCTGAGCAGGACCAAGCAACTAAGGCAAAGATTATTCCCTTTGTGTCTGAGACGCGTCGCATGGAAGAGGAAGCAGAGGGTTTTGTTGAAGGGTTTTCGGTCGTAAAAGAATCAGATGAGAGTATCGACGTTCAGAAAAGCTCTCTGAATTCACCAAAGCCGTCGTCATTATCCCCTGACGAGAACGAACCACCTTCAAAGGGAGACTTTTCTGAAAAGTCCAAGCGGGTCTTTGGTGAAGACGAAGAGTTGTAGCACATTGAAACGATATTGTGTGGTTGAACCTTTCGAGTTTTCTTCGGTGTTTGTAAGGGCGCTCTTTTCTCTTATATGTTCTCTTTCAGCTGGTATATTCCTCCTTTTCGTTCAAGTTAATATGTGTAAACTGTGATGTTGAAGGGGCAACGAATCCTCCTAGTACTTTTTCTTACTGTTAACCTCCTTGGGCAATCCCACGGACAAGGCTCGGCGGGCACAAACGGAGATGCAGAACTGAGGTACTTGGTTGACATTCCGACGGCCGGAATGCTTCAGAAAGGCAGCATCGTGCTTGATGTAGATTTCTACCAAGAGGGAGGTGTGCTTTTAGGGGTCTCGCTGGGTGTGTTAGACAGGTTGAGTTTCGGAATTTCCTATGGTGGTTCAAAACTCATCGGTGCTGACAAAGCAAATATGAATTCCGTACCCGGGGTCAATATCAAGATTCGTGTTATTGAGGAGAGTGTAGTTCTACCGGCCATCGCCATAGGGTTCGATTCACAGGGTAGAGATGGATATATCAAAGATCTGAGCCGTTATGTGATCAAATCCCCCGGTTTTTATGCCGTGACGAGCAGGAACTATTTACTGCTGGGATTTCTTAGCATTCACGGGGGAGTGAATTATAGTCTTGAACGGTCAGATGATGACAAAGATGTCAACATCTTCGCAGGGATTGAGAAAACCCTCGGCCCTACTGTTTCTATTATGCTGGAGTACAATCTTGCATCGAACGACAGTCATGCAAAAGCCATAGGAAAGGGACGGGGATACCTTAATGCAGGACTCAGATGGTCTGTTGGAAGTGGGTTGACGCTTGGGGTCAATCTCAAAGACATCATCAGGAACGGCACTGATGTAAACGTTGGAAACCGAACAGTTAGGATTGAGTTCGTCAAAGCCCTGTGATTGTTGATAATAGTGAACGACTTCTAGGTCTTTGTCTACAATTATGCACAATACCAGCAAAGTTGGCCGTTTTGGGAAGATAGGTCTCTAGGAAACATGGCCAAAAACGACAGCAAAGCGCTGAAGGTGTAAAGCCTTAGAGTGACTGGTCTGGCACTAATGTTGCAATTACGATTGATACCAAGCCAACCTTTTCACGAAAGTGAGGTTCAAACCATGACTAAACACATACGACCGCGCGTTGCATTTACGGTTGTCTTTCTCACATCCGTATTCTTCCTGATGGGATGCTACACCCAGGTTGGGACTACAAGATCAGAGACGGATAGCGACTACTATTATTCAGAGAACGAGGAAGTATCTGAATATGTAGATGAAGAGTACCAGTACGGTGATGATTCCACAAACATCGGCAGCACTGACTACTATTATGATGACTACGACTATCCTAGGCATCGATTCTTTTTTAGTTATTATTATCCATCGTACTATTGGGGTGCTTCGTACTATCCGTGGTACTGGGGGTGGTGCGGCTATTATTTGTATGACCCATACTATCTAGCGTTTTACCCTTACTACGGAGGCTATTATGGTCACTTCTCCCGTATTCACGTTGGTCATTTTGTTCAGCATCATTCCTTTAGGTTTAGAGGCGGTCACGGTGTAACGAGAACCATTGGCACTACACGGGGGACGGGTGGTACGCGTGGCAGAGGTAGTGGCTATCGGGGCCGAACTGAGGGAAGAGACCTTCCCACTGGAGTACGTTCTCCGTCATCCACGGGCAGGAGATCGGGCTCTTCTTCGGTAGGAACGAGAACCTCGAAAGGGAGCGAAGTCAAAGGACAGAGAGGATCGCGCCGCGGATCCGTCTCTCGTGGTGGTAAGGCAAGAACCACTGTGAAAAAGGGAACGCGTCGCGGCTCGGTTACTCGTGGGAAGAGTGCTCGAACCGGTGGGAGAAAGGGAAGGAGTATAAGCCAGCGGAGGCCCGGTCGTCCTGCAGTGTCACCGACTCGTAAAGGCGCTAGCAGGATCAGAGCTGGTGGAAGCCGGTCTCCAGGTGGTCGCTCGTTTACAGCCCCACGATCGTCTTCCCCGCCTCGATCAAGTCCTCCACGGAGCGCACGGAGCGGCGGAGGAGCACGTGGTAGTGGTGGTTCCCGTGGTGGGGCACGCCGATAGATGACGATTCAAATGTCGCAACACTTTGGAGATTAAATGAGCAAGAAGAGATTTGATAGCACAACTAGGAGAACCTGGTTCCTTACTTTTATTGCGTTGAGTGTTGTTGCTGCACAGAGCTACGCCCAATTTCCGGAAGATGCACTTCGCTTTGCAACGCCAGGAGTAGGCGTTGGCGCACGCTCGTTGGGAATGGGAAACGCTTACACTGGCGTGGCAAGCGATTTCAGTGCCATCTACTGGAATCCAGCGGGGCTTGCGCAGATGGAACACGGAGAGTTTTCGCTTGGTCTTTCACAACTAAATTACAAGGGTAAAGGTACCTTTTTTGGTGGAAGTAATTCGCTGGCCAACAACGCAACGAACCTGAATTCGCTTGGCCTAGTGTATCCAGTTCCAGTTCACAAAGGTAGCCTTGTGCTCGCATTCGGCTATGCTCGCCAAAGCAACTTCACGACCGGGCTTTCTTTCGAAGGATTTAATCCCAACAGCAGTATCATCCAAACATTTGCCCGAGATGGAGCATCTTTTCCCTCCGATTTGTCTGATAACCTTGCATACCAGCTGTTCTTGTCTGATATTGATACAGTCAATGGAACTTTTATCAGTCCAATACGCGATCGGGTAACGCAAATTGGTCGTGTTCTCGAGGGCGGCGGTCTCAATAACTGGTCAGTTGCAGGTGCCGTGGACATCGGTAGAGATCTCTCAGCAGGACTTACATTGACGTATCTATCAGGTAGCTACAAGTACGAAAGAGAATATACAGAACAGGACAATGATGCCAGCCATACAGTATTTCCGTTCGATTTTGATCAGCTTACCATAGATGAATTCGTTGAGAGTGACATAAGTGGTGTTAATGCAAAACTCGGACTGCTGTATCGGGTCCCGTCTCGTTTCAGGTTTGGCATCGGTGTAAAGACGCCGACCTCATTTCACGTTAGGGAAGATTTTGGCACCACAGCCAGCAGCTTTTTTGATGATGGCGCTGTCTTTCCAACTGACGGGCCGTTCGAAAGCTTTGCGTCTGGTGAATATGATGTCATCACACCCTGGGTCTTCAGCGGCGGCTTATCGGTGATCATCCGGGACCTTGTTCTTTCGGGTGATGTGGAGTATACCGATTGGACACAGCTTGAATTCGACGACGCAAATCCAGACGTAATTGCTCTCAATAAGGATATTAAAGAGATATTTCGTGCAACGGCGAACTTGAGGGTCGGTCTTGAGTATGATATCAGGAAATACGGCGTCCGCGTTCGTGGGGGGTTCATCTATAATACTTCACCATATGAGCAGGATCGGTCTTCAGCATTCGATCAGAAGTACGTGACAGGTGGGCTTGGTATCTTGCTCAGTGGATCGACCATGCTTGACATCGCGTATGCACGCGGATGGTGGCAAACTGATCGCGTAAACTATGATGGCACCTCACGTGTGGATGAAAAGATAACAACAAACAATTTCTTGGCAACGGTCTCATATCGCTTCTAGACCCTGAGTTTGCAAGAATAGGGGGTATTAGATATATTGAAGTCCATCTTTTTGATGGACTTTTTTTGTTTTCTTTATAGGTGTGACCGTTGACCACGAGAGTAAAAGTCTTCATCGGTTTGGCTGGTGTTTTGGTTGTTGTCGGCATCGCTGGATTTTACTTTCTTCGTTACCAAATTCAAAAATCCTTTCCAATTACCTCTGGCACAATCTCGGTTGCTGGATTAGATGAACATGTTGATGTCTTGCGCGACGAGTATGGTGTTCCGCTAATAAGGGCCCGGAATGAGCACGACCTGTTTTTCGCGCTTGGTTTTGTACATGCACAAGACCGTCTCTGGCAGATGGATGTGGTGCGGCGGGCTGGCGAGGGCAGGTTGTCTGAGCTATTCGGTGATGTTACGGTACCTTTTGACAGGATGTTCCGTATCATTGGTATCAGGATGATTGCACAGGATATTTTGGAGAGTCTCTCGTCGGAGTCGAAGAAAAGCCTTCAGTCGTATTCGGAGGGGGTGAATGCATTTATCAACATGAACAAGGGCAAATACCCGGTTGAGTTCGATCTTCTGGGCTATGTCCCAGAACCCTGGCTACCGTTACATAGCGTTGTCATTATGAGGTTAATGGCCTGGGAACTGAATCTATCCTGGTGGACAGACCTCACATTGGGCGCGATTGTGGAACGGGTAGGTCTGGAAAAAGCACTCGACATATTTCCGTCATATCCCGAAAATGTTCAGCCGATCATTCCACGCGGTGAATGGCGTAAGTTTGTAGATCTTGGATCTGAGTTCGTGAGGACAGGGCAGTCTGTCCGCGAATTCCTGGGACTTGGGGAAACACTTGGCGGCAGCAACGCCTGGGTGGTTGCGCCATCCAAATCAGCTTCAGGCAATGTGATCTTGGCAAATGACACCCATCTCCATTTACAAACTCCGTCGAAATGGTATGAAGTACAGTTGCGTGCGCCTGGATGCAACGTCACCGGTATGTCTATTGCTGGTATTCCCGCGGTAGTTGTTGGAAGTAATGAGTATATCGCATGGGGCTTGACCAACCTTATGGCAGATGACGCCGACTTCTATATAGAGCGCATCGATTCTACTGATACCACAAAATATCTTTACGATGGTCAATGGCAATCCGTCATCTATCGGCAAGAAGAGATCCATATCAAAGGTGATAGCGTTGTCCCTGTCATCATCCGCTCTACACACCACGGTCCCATTGTTACTGACATTCATACAGGTCTTAAGACGGCTCAGTATCCATTTGTTGCAAGTATGCGCTGGACAGGATTCGAGATCAGTGATGAGTTTAAAGCTTTCTACAAGATTAACCGAGCGCGTAACTGGGATGAATTCATAGCAGGCGTCAGAGACTTCACTACACCAGGACTAAATTTCGTCTATGGTGATGTGGACGGCAACATAGGCTACTGGTGCGGTGTAAGACTTCCCATACGTGGAAAGCAAGCCAGCACGCTGCCTCTACCGGGATGGGATAAATCTGTTGAATGGAAAGGTTTCGTTCCGTTCGAGAAGCTTCCACATCTTTATGATCCACCGGAAGGGTATATTGCAAGTGCGAACAACAAACTTGTCGATGACGCCTACCCGTACCACATCTCCGATCTTTGGGAACCCCCATCGAGGATTGTCCGGATTCGGGAGGTCCTTGGTAGGAGTGAACTATTTTCGGTCGAGGATTTCGAGCGGTTGCAGAATGACAAGTTTTCGCACCTTGCCAAAGATATTGTTCCATACATCATTAATGTCGTTCAAGACACCACATTCGATCTTCCAGACAGAGAATTAGTGTTTGCATATTTGCGGAATTGGAATTTCGAGTTTGCCAAAGAGGAAATTGCAAACACTATTTTTCAGCAAGTCTTTGTTAGATTGCTGGAGAATATATACAAAGATGAAATGGGGAGCGCTTTATTTCATGACTTTGTGATTCTTGCCAACATTCCGATACGTACAACAACGAAACTTGTCGAGGAAGGGACGTCACCTTGGTTTGATGATGCGGGAACGGATGCTGTGGAGTCGAGAGACGACATCATAAGAAGAAGCTTAGTTGAAGCAGTGGCGTCACTTCGAGAACACTTTGGCGGTGAGATGAAGACGTGGCAGTGGGGGGACCTACACACTGTAACGCTAAAGCATCCATTTGGTCTACGAAAGCCACTTGATAAGATTTTTAACATTGGGCCATTTCCGTATGGAGGCGGCCCGACGTCACTCGTTAGCGGCGAGTACAGCTACAACAATCCTTTTGCAGTGACGGTTGGTGCATCGTTCCGAACCATTGTGGATTTGTCAAAGCCACATTCAATTCGAAGCGTGCTGCCTTCGGGTCAATCAGGGCAAGCATTTCATAGGCACTATGAGGACCAAACGCAACTCTGGCTGAATGGCGCTTACCGAACACTAAGATCAGACAGTGCGTACATTGCACGGGAACAGTGGGATCATTTGAGGTTAGTACCTGTTCAATGAACATCAAATTCTCAGAACGTTTGTTGTCGCGGCTTGCTGCAGCTGACGCAGTAGTTGCATTTACAGGTGCGGGTGTCTCTGCCGAAAGCGGAGTTCCAACATTTCGCGGCACGGACGGTATCTGGGCTAAATTCAAGCCGGAAGAGCTGGCCAATGTTGATGCTTTTATGAGGAACCCAGCACTTGTGTGGGAATGGTATGCCGCCCGCAAAAAGATTATTGCAGCTATCACGCCAAATGCCGGCCATTACGCGCTTGTACAGTTGGAGCGCCTGTTTTCATCATTTGCAGTTATCACGCAGAATATCGATAACCTCCACAGGCGCGCTGGCAGCTCTCGGGTGTATGAGTTGCACGGAAACATCGAGCGCAACTACTGCATGAAGTGCGGTGTGGACTATTCAAACGCTGATATATTGAGCATGACGGAGGTACCAGTTTGTTCGCGCTGTGGCGGGTTAGTTCGACCTGATGTTGTATGGTTTGGTGAACTGCTGCCAGAGGAGGAGTGGAATCACTCTGTGCGCGCTGTGGAATCGGCGGACGTGATGCTTTCAATTGGAACATCAAGTGTTGTGCATCCTGCTGCAGGATTGCCAATTCTTGCGAAACACAGCGGTGCATTTCTTGTCGAAATCAATCCAGAGCGGACGTTGCTGACGGAAAACGTTGATGAATTTCTCAAAGGAACTTCTGCTGTTATTCTGCCCTTGTTGCTTGAACAGTTAGTTGCACTGGAAAAACAAGATCACCTCGCAAGAGAGAAAACTAAAAAGAGCTGATGATGGAGGGAAGAACGAAGATTGTATGCACTGTTGGGCCTTCCACCAACACAGTGGAGATACTAGTGGGTTTGATCAAAGCTGGCATGGATGTGATACGGTTGAATTTTTCGCATGGTACGCACCAGGATCATCGAAAAACGCTCGACAGCATTTGTGAAGCGACGAAGAGAACTGGAAGGGAGCTGGCTGTTGTCCAAGATCTTCAGGGTCCTAAGATTCGTGTAGGTGGTTTGAGTGCTCCCTCCGTTGAGCTGAGATCTGGCAGCCAGTTTGTTCTCACAACTGAGCGAATCATCGGTGATGCCAAGCGTGTATCAACCAACTATGCCAACCTTACGAAGGATGTGCAACCTGGCGACATTATTCTCCTCGACGATGGTAGGCTACTCCTTCGCGTTGTGGAGATTAATCAACATGACGTATTGTGTGAAGTTGAAGTGGGCGGAAAGCTCTCCGCCAATAAGGGCATCAATCTTCCCGGCACCTCAATAAGCGCCCCATCACTTACAGAGAAGGATATTCAGGATCTCGAGTTTGGCATCCAAAATGATGTGGACTATGTCGCGCTTTCCTTTGTTCGAACTGCTGATGACATTCGGAAGTTGCGAAAAGCGATTACCAATCGAGTTGAGGAAGGACATCTCCTTCCGATCATCGCCAAGATTGAAAAACCACAAGCCGTTGACAACATCGATGAGATCATTGCTAAGGCGGACGGCATTATGGTTGCGCGGGGGGATTTGGGGGTTGAAATGCCACCCGAGGACGTTCCAATGCTGCAAAAGATGATTATCAAGAAATGCAACCGGGTTGGCAAACCAGTTATCATTGCAACTCAGATGCTTGAATCGATGATACACAGTCCAGCGCCCACTCGTGCAGAGGCAAGTGATGTTGCCAATGCGGTCGTAGACGGTGGTGATGCCTTAATGTTAAGTGGTGAGACATCAGTGGGGGAGTATCCAATCCAGGCAGTTCAAATCATGGATAGGATAATCAGAAAGATGGAATCGGAAAAGGTCAGTCCTGCTCGTGTGGTCGAACAAGACTTGAGCATTATTGATGACCGCCTTGATGCTCTCGGTCGCTCAGCGTGTGTGCTGGCTGAACAGATGAATGCGTCAGCAATCGTGACCGTAACACACTCGGGCGAAACGGCTAAGGTGGTTTCGCGCTATAGACCCCGTGCGAAAATCATTGCGATAACGGATAGAACAAGAATCCTGCGCCACCTCAACCTTGTCTGGGGCGTGAACGGTCTAGTGGTTGAGGATCTGAAGGACGATTCCGACAAAGCACTGGAGAAAATTCAGAAGCGTCTGGTAACCACAGGATTGATCAAGAGAGGAGAGTATGTTGTGACGCTGGCGGGGTTGCCTTTTTTTGCGCGCGGTTCTGCAAACTTCATAAAAGTGGAGCAAATCGTTTAAGTATTTGGATTTCAGTCCGAAAGACTACCGTGTGACCGCACTCCAGCCTCTCTTCGATAGATCTCTATAGATCAACCATCCGGCCGCGAAGGCAATAGCGTAGAGCAACAAGCCAGTTGTTATGTCGCCGAAAATAACCTTTCCTGTTCCAAACAATGCCGTATAAACAAGTACGATACCGGCTAGCCAATTCAGGAAGAGACCGCCAAATCCTGAATCACCTTGTACGTCTGGGACTTTATTGGCGACGGGCCTCCACAGTAGGCCTCCTGGATGCACACGCCGATAGAACGTGACAAGTGTTGCCTCGTCAGTTGGCTTGGTGAGAAATGTTGCTCCAAGCCAGCAAAGAGTTGTGAATGCTACGATGACGAACAGTGATTCGGGGAATTGTATCCCTGTCTGAGTCTTGATAAATGCGATCGCGACGAACGGGGCAATCATCGCCACGATCTCCGACCAGGCATTTACCCGCCACCAATACCAGCGGAGAATAAGCACAAGCCCGAGCCCTGCCCCCGCTTCAAGGATGAATGCCCAAGCCCCCGTGATAGTTTGCATGTTTGCTGTAACAATTACCGAGACAACCATCATACCGATGGTTGCGACACGCGACACGAGTACGTAGTGCTTCTCACTTCTGCCCGACTTCATGAATCGCCTGTAAAAATCGTTTATCAGGTATGAAGTACCCCAGTTGAGATGTGTGTTGATTGTGGACATATAGGCAGCCAAGAACGCTGCAACCAGCAAGCCGAGAAAACCTGCTGGCAGATGGTCCCTCATTGCATAGACATAGCCAAGCTTCTTGTCAGCATCGCCTAATTCTGGATAGAGCACAAGGGTCACAAGTCCTGTGAGGATCCATGGCCAGGGACGCAAACAGTAATGTGCGACTGTGAACCAGAGTGTTGCGAGCAAGGAGTGTTTTTCATCTTTGGCTGACATCATCCGTTGCGCCACATAGCCACCGCCCCCCGGTTCGGCGCCGGGGTACGATGAGGCCCACCATTGAATTGCAATGTATGCGAAGAAAGCAGAAATTGTAAGACCCAGAGCTGTCCCGGCCCCATGGCCGTCTTCACCAATCTGTGGCAGGAACTGGAATGAAGAAGCAGGCAGCTTTTGCTGAAGGCCTGTGATTCCACCTACCTCCGGAAGAGAAAGCACGACGACCGCGAGTACAATTGTGCCTCCCATTGCAATCACAAACTGAAAAACATCTGTTACTACCACCCCCCAGAGACCTGACATGGCTGAATACACAGCGACGAGTGCCATGCATCCTACCACATACCAGAGGACACGCTCCGCTGGGATTCCAAACAGGCCTTGCAGAATACTCGCAAGTGCAAGGTTGACCCATCCCATAATAACACAGTTCATGAAGACACCAAGGTATAGTGCGCGGAAGCCGCGTAGGAAAGAGGCAGCCTTGCCTGAGTACCGCAGCTCTGTCAGCTCTACATCGGTCAAGACCCCTGAACGTCTCCACAGTCGGGCGAAGAAAAACACAGTGAGCATTCCGCCAGATGCCATATTCCACCAAAGCCAATTCCCTGCAATCCCCTTTGTGGTAACGAGCTCTGTCACTGCGAGCGGGGTATCGGCAGCAAATGTTGTTGCTACCATCGAGGTACCTGCCAGCCACCAAGGAAGGCTGCGACCCGAGAGGAAGAATTCGACTGTACTCCTGCCCGCCCGGCGTGAGTAGTAAATCCCTATGGCGGTACTGGCGACAAAGTAGAGGACAATAAGAAGCCAATCAATTGGTTGCAAGTGCACTGTAGTATTCCAGAAGTAATCTTACAATAACAAAACTAGGATTTCTCTTTGGTTAGAAAGGCGGATGTGTTTCCGACAATCAGAGTTGTTCCGGTTCCGATGACTGTAAACCATGTCCATGCAACCTCTGTTTGCGTGAAGATAGCTGCCATTACAATGATGCCGGCGATGAACCCTGCGATTGCGTCACGCTGCTGCGTGTTTTTGAAAAGGACGCCCAAAAGGAAAATGCCTAGCAGCCCTCCATATGTGACTGATGCTATGCTGAGTGCTAACTCAACGAGCGCCCGTGAAGTATTGGTGATGAAGAAGATGGCAACCCCGACGAGCACACCGCACCAGACGATTGACGCTATTCGAGACAAAAAAAGATCTCGTGAATCCGAACTTAATCTGCCAAAATACGGTTTGTAGATGTCATTTATTGAAGCTGCTGACAGGGAATTGACCGAACCTGACAAGGTTGACATGGCTGCAGCAAGGAGCCCAGCAATGATTATTCCCGAGAGACCGGAAGGCATACTCTCGATGATAAACTTCGGAAAAATCTCATCCGCCTTCATTAAGCCGAGGTTTGCAAGCGAAGTGCCGTTGTAAAATGAGTACAGAAGCAACCCCACAAAGAGAAAAAGTGCAAACTGAACGATCACCACCAATCCGCTTCCAATCAGTGCACGGCGACTACCAGCAAGAGTCTTGACTGTAAGCAATCTTTGAACAATGATTTGGTCGGTTCCGTGGGAGGCCATGGACAGGAAAGCACCGCCGATTAGACTTGCAAAAAGTGTATACGGCGCTCTAAAGTAATCTCCTATAGAAAGGTCAAAACCAAGGTTGAATGTGGCAAATTTGGCAGCCGGGACGTTCAAACCACCGTCAGGCAGTCCGTTGAGAATTACAATAGCTGCACAGACGGCTCCACCCAGGTAGATAAACATTTGGACAACATCAGTCCAGATAACTGCCCGCACTCCCCCTGTGTATGTATAGATGAGCGTAATAACCGCCAATGCAATGATCGAAACGATGTAGACATTTTCGTTGGATACAGAGGTGAATGTCTGCCATCCTTTGAGAAGGATCGCAAGGGGAATTGCGGTTGCAAACAGCCGCACCCCATCGGCCAAGACGCGCGTAAACATGAAAGTTATGCTGGCGATGGTACGCATCGTTGGGCCGAATCTTTGTGCAAGGAGTTGATATGCGGTCGTCAGGTCTCCTTTTGCATACGCAGGTAGCAGGACGGCGCTGATGACAATACGGCCGAGCAAATAGCCGAATGTGACTTGAAGAAAACTAAGGTTGGTCGCGTATGCAAGCCCGGGGATGCTGATGAAGGTGAGCGTGCTCGTTTCTGTGGCAACGATGGCAAAACAGACGGCCCACCAAGGAATATCTTTACGTCCGAGGAAATAATCGCGGGTGGAAGTTTGCTTCCCTCCGGATACTACGCCCAAAACTGCTACGCCAATCAAGTAAGCGATGACGATGACGTAGTCGACTGTGGTAAATCCCATTCAGGATTTGGAGGGATTGGGAAAAAGGAGGATCAGTGCTTGGCAGCATGTCCTGTGGATTCTTGTACGTCAAATACGCGGTCGAGCATGGAGATCTTTAGTAAGCTGGCAACTTTCTTATGCACATTGATCAGTTGCACCGTGCCGCCGTGCTCTTTCATCTTCCTGTCAGCAATTAGCAAGGCGCTGAGGCCGCTGCTGTCGCAAAACTCCACGTCCGCAAGATCTACCACCAAGCTCTCGACCGTCGGCTTGCAGATGATCAAAAACTCACCTTTTAGTTTTGGGGAAATAGAAGAGTCCAGCTTCCGCTCCTTCAGCTTAAGGATTGTGCAGGTCCCGTTTTTTTGTACGTCAAATTTCATAGCTGCTCTCCCACTTAGAACTTCTGTAAGCACTTTGCCAGTCGATCGTAGATAAATTTCCGTCCGAGTGTAGGATCGTGCTGGATTTGGAAATTGTAAAAAGCGTCAGCATGTTTTCGCACAAAGCCGATACGCACCCTAGCGCTACTCTCCCTACAAATATAGGCTGAGGGAAGCACGAAGTCAAGATTAAGGTCTATTGCAATGTCGTACTTCTTTTTCTTTACACGCTGGATGACATCCGCGCATGGAAGGTAGAAGACGTTGATTTCGTGTACAAGGATATGTATGAACTGGCTCCTAGGTAGCATTCGCACGACCTCAATTCCATGATCTCCAGTTACAACTGTAATGTTTTCCTCTTGGAACCTCTTCTTTAACAGGTCGACAACCATAATTGTTGGAAGGAACTCATGATGGCTCAGCGGGAGGATCAGCAAAGCTTGATGTGCCGATGAAACCGCCGCGGTGAAGGAGATCATTTTGTCGCGGGAACTCCTGAAATGATACATTGCTGCTAAGAAACCAATAGACCTGCGAACTCCTTCTAGCACGTGCTCCTCATCGTATCATGTTAGTCAATTCGTTCTCAGAAATCGTTCTTATTCCAAGCTTGCGCGCTCTGACGAGCTTAGCACCTGCATCTTCTCCTACGAGCACGTAGTCAACGATTTTGTTAACCCCGGAAGCAACTCTGCCTCCATTTTCTTCTATAATGCGTTTGGCTTCCTCACGAGAGTATGTTGGGAGAGTGCCCGTCAAGACGAACGTCTTACCGGAGAGGTTCCCCTTGGTCTTCACAGCAGAGGCAGCGAGTGTTACACCTGATTCCTGAAGTTTCTTAACTATGTTACGGTTGTGCTTGTCATGGAAGAAGTGAATAATGCTCTCTGCAATTTTCGGACCGATCTCGGAGACAGAGCGTAGCTCCTCCTCCGTTGCTTCCTGGAGTGCCTCGATCGAAGTGAAGTGCTCGGCGAGAACCTGAGCAACGCCCGCACCGACATGTCGAATGCCTAGGGCAAATAGCACTCGAGGAAAGGGCTGCTTCTTACTTCTCCCAATTGCTTCAATAAGGTTCTGAGTGCTTTTTTCTCCCCAGTGCTCTAACGCAACGAGAATTTTCCTGTGTTTGTGGAGAGAGTAGAGGTCGGAGTAATTCTTCACGAGCCCAAGGCTGACTATCTGCTCAACTACTGAGTCGCCGAAGCCTTCGATGTCCATCGCACCACGGTGTGCGAAGTGCTCTATGCGTCCTTTGACCTGCGCTGGGCACTCGCTGTTTACGCAAAAATAATTTACCTCATTTTGCGGGCGGTAAATAGGTGAGCCGCATTGAGGACACCTGTTTTGCATCACGTAAGGCTTGGATTCCTTTTGGCGCTTGCTTGTGACTACTGCACTTACCTTTGGAATTACATCGCCTCCCTTCTCGACGACGACAGTATCCCCGATCCGAAGGTCGAGTTCCCTGATGTAATCAGGGTTGTGCAATGTCGCACGACTAACGGTTGTCCCAGCAAGAAACACGGGTTCCAAATCTGCAACGGGTGTAACGGTGCCGACTCGACCAACCTGGAGTCGAATATTCTTCAGCCTTGTTTCGGCCTTGCGCGCAGAGAACTTAAAGGCCATTGCCCACCGCGGGCTCTTTGCAATACTGCCAAGATCTTGCTGTTGCTTCAGTGAATCTACTTTTGCTACCACACCGTCGATATCATAGGGGAGTGAGTTCCGCATTCCTTCCCATAGCCTCCAGAACTCAATTACCTCATCAATATTCTTGCATCTGCGTGTGTACTCGTTGATCGGGAAACCGAGGCTCTTCAGTGTCTGGATGTTCTCGAAATGGCTCTCCAGCTTGCCCCGATACTTCGGGGCGAACAAAGAATAGGCAATCATCTTAATGGGTCGTGATGCGACGATTTTTGGATCTTGCAATTTGAGCGTGCCGGCAGTTGCATTGCGCGGATTAATGAAGACCTTTTGGCTGTTTGCGGCGCGCTGCATATTCATTTTTTCGAATTCATCTTTATCCATGAATACCTCGCCACGGACCTCGATCGTCATCAGAGAGGGGACTTTGGAGCGTAAGTGAAGGGGGATTGATCGGATAGTCCTCAGATTGTGCGTTATGTCGTCCCCCTGATTGCCGTCACCACGGGTGGCACCTTGTACAAACATACCGTAGCGGTATTTCAATGCTATTGCAACACCGTCGACTTTCAATTCAGCGACGTAAGTTGGAGTTTGTCTTTTCAATAATTCGTGGACGCGCCTGTCGAAATCTCTGATCTCTTCCTCGGAGTATGAGTTTGCCAGACTGAGCATAGAGGGACTGTGAGTAACGGTTGCAAACTCTTTTGTTGGTTCTCCCCCGACGCGCTGAGTGGGTGAGTCCGGACTTTGAAGCTGAGGGTATTGCTCTTCGAGGTCACTTAGCTCACGCATCATTCTATCGTACTGTTCATCGGATATGGTCGGTTTCGCGAGCACGTAGTATCGATAGTCGTGCTCATGCAACTCTCTCCGAAGCTTTTCAACGCGATTCCTGATTTGCTGCGGCATTGTGGCTATCATCGCGGGGCCGTCACTAATCTTTGCGCAGCGATTCGCGCGTAAACTCCACGTTTCTGAGCACAGCCCCCGTCTTGCCCAGCGGACCGATAGAAGTCCCATTCAAGGTAAACTTAATTGCTCCTGCATTTCCAATCGTGAGCAGGAACTTCTTGCGCGCGTTCCAGGAGCTTCTCTCGTTAGGCCCAAAAAGGTATTCTTGGAGCTCCATGTTATCTATTGCAAGTTGAATCCATACTGAATCTGTGGTATTTGCAGTTAATGTAAGACTGTCTATCGTGGTGGAAATGGTTCTCTGTTGTGGTTCTACTATTACTTCTCTCTCTAATGATGTAGGCTCCTGCACTTTTTGCTTGACGACATTTTGAAATGGGGGTTCCTCGGTTAATGGTGGTTCTTCCTTCCTCAACAAGTTCCAGAGGACAATCCCGAAAATCAGAATTATCAGACTCACAATTGCTGGCTTGGAAAACTTCGAGAGGCTGAGATCGGATTTCCTATCACCGTCAGACATAGTTGCTGTCGTCGGCTTCGCTTCTTTTGGTTCGACCTTCGTTTGTGAGGATCCTGTCCCTTCCTTTGTTGCTTCATCGTAGCGTTGCATCATCTCGTTCGGATCCAATCCGACTACACTAGCATATTCGCGGATAAACGCTCGGACATACGTCTGAGGCAGAATGGCTGTGTTCCCCTGCTCGATCGCCTGTAGGAAATCCAGGTTAATCAGCGTCGAGTCCGAAATATCAGACAGTGTTAGGTGTTTTGATTCTCGAGCCTTTTTCAGTTCAGCAAAAATTGAATCCATGGCAGATTCAAAGTGAAGAGTTGGTGCACAACCAAGTGAACATAGGAAGAGTTATAAGCAATTCAAGCGGTAAGTTATGTCGGGGCCTTTCTGCTATCCAGCACCTGGCGGACTTTCGTTGCAAGATCTTCGACATGGAATGGCTTTTGCAAGAAGCCATCAACCTCATTCGAAAAGGTCGGCGTCTCTATTACACCCTCACCGTATCCCGTTAGTATGATGATCTGAAGACTTGGGTTGATCGTTCTAAGTTGTTCAAACGTTGCCCTTCCACCCATGAGCGGCATGTTCACATCAAGAAGGACAAGATCCACAAGCGCTTGACGGGATTTGTAAGTCTGGACACCTGTTTTTCCATCATATGCGAAGCTGACCGAGTAGCCCAGGTCCACCAGCATATCTCGCGCTATTTCGCACAGGCTCACTTCGTCATCTATAATGAGGATGTTCTCCCGACCGCGCGGTAGGTTTTGTTGCCTTTGAAGCCCAGTCGATTTTGGCAGGGCGGCGACACGAGGGAGGCAGATTGAAAATGTGGTCCCGCGATTAACTTCACTTTGCAGGTTAATGAATCCTCCATGGTTCTGCACGACACCATAGAGCACAGATAGCCCCAGGCCCGTACCGCTGTCTTTTGTTGTGAAGAATGGTTCGAACACACGATTCTTTGTCGTATTATCCATGCCGATGCCTGTATCTGATACTGTAATGAGAACAAACGGACCGGGATTGATGGACGTAAACTGACTGGTTGTGTGTGCGTCTGCGATCATGATGTCGGTGGTGATTGTCAAAACCCCACCATTAGGCATCGCATCACGTGCGTTCAAAAAAAGATTCAGCAACGCTTGTTGGATTTGACCTTTGTCACCTTTTACGCTTGTCCGCTCACTGGTCAGGCGCGTCTCGACGACGATTTCCTTATCTACACTCCGCTGAAAAAGATCGAGCGTCTCTTCAACAATTGAATTGACGTCCACAGGCTTGATAGCGGTGTCCGTTTTTCGTGCAAACGTAAGGAGTTGTCGCGTCAGCGAAGAGCCCCGTCTTGCCGCGTTTTCTATGATCTCCACATACTTATGCATTTTTTTTTCCTCGGAGATTCGTCGACGCATGATGGACGCAGAGCCGAGGATGGAGGCAAGAACGTTGTTGAAATCGTGCGCTATTCCTCCTGCTAGATTTCCAATACTGTCGATCTTCTGCGCATGGCGGATCGTCTCTTCCATCTTTTTGCGTTCAGTAATGTCCCTTCCAAGAATTCGCGCATTCACAGTGGCACCTTCATCGTCGAAGACCAAAGAGGAATTCAAATTTACCAGTATTTGACTCCCGTTCTTGAGAACCATCTGTTCCTCGACGTCTTTCACCCCCTTTCCGTCAGCGAACATCTTGGAGATCAATTCTTGAAGATTTGATCGCCGATCAGATACAAATAGTGCTTCGAATGGCTTGCCGACAATCTCATCTTTGGTGTAACCCAGGATGTTAGCGCCAATCTTATTGCAGCCTACAATAATGTGGCTATGGTCAACACTGAGATAGATGTCTGGAGCGTTCTCGAACAGGTCAACGTACTGTTTCTCGGATTGTCGTAGTCGCTCGAAGAGCTGTGCGTTGTTCAAGGCAACACTAATTTGATTGCCGAAGGCCTCCATCATTTCAGCCTGCCCTGATGTGAACATCTCAAATTCCTTCCCCGCAACCACTAACGTGCCAGCAACTGTATCTTTTGCGCGAAGGGGGACTGACGCCCAGAATTGAATCCCCATTTGTTTCAGTTCAGGGTCTAGAAGGCCCAAGTCATCCGTCACGCGTTCGCGCTGCACTCGCGGTTGATGCAACCATGTCGCAGTAGCGTCACTCAATACCGGGTTTGTGGACAGAAAATCGATTGCAGTTCCCTTGGAGCTCTTGAGAACAAGTCTATCTCCTTCTAGTAGATAGATCCATCCGAAGCTCATCCTTAACAGCTCGGTGACTTTTTCCAGAGCGGTCTGAAGCACATAGTCCAACTCGACGACTCTGTTTATAGCTTCGGTAATTGTGTTAAGGGCAAAGAGCTGTCGTCGTTTCGCTTCAAGTTGACGGCCGTAGCGCAATGTGAAGTATACACTTGTGAATCCAATTGTGCCTACCGTCAGGATGCTTATGAAATCCATCAATCGCACAGACTTTTCGGTGAGCATCACTGCAGTAATAATTGTGGCCATTGACACGATCACTGCTGTTGATGCGACTACCTGTGCCTGTTCGACTGCACCTAGGTTCTGAACAAATCTCTTATATGCATTAAACGCGTTGCGCATTCCATTGCAATGTACAAAACGACGCATAGATATTCAATGGACGGGTTTCTACCTCGATTGGAGTGATGTTGGAAGAGGAAATAGCCGAAATGATTAAGGGGGATAACTTACAAGAAGCTTCAACGGCACACGCTACAGGTTGACGCACTGTTCAACCCTCCTGCTTCCAGGTACGTCAGTCCCACCTTTCGGTGGGACTGCGGTACGTTTTTTGGGGAGGCGAACTGCAAATTACTTGGTCAGCACAGCTTCTTTGCAAGCTTTTGCGACGCGGAATTTCACGACGGTTTTTGCGGGGATCTGGATTGATTCGCCCGTCTTTGGATTACGACCCATACGCGCCTTGCGATCAACGAGCACAAGCTTGCCGATACCCGGAAGTGTAAACGAATTCCTTGCCTCCTTATACGCGAGCGTTGAGAGCTCTTCAAACATCTCGGCGACAACCTTTTTCTTCATGTTGAATCTATTTGCAAAGTGTGTAATGATTGCCGCCTTCGACATTGATTTACCCATGAGGCCTCCTTTTTTTGGATGGGAGATTGTGAATTTTGTTGCTGACGGTTGTAGGTGATGGAGCGTACAACAATTTTCACCGTGAAGATAGTACATTATTCTCAATTTTCAAACAGCAAAGTCAAAAAAAATCTGTCCTATAGCTTCTACTGCAAAACGAATCATGACGTTGAAATAAGCGGCGGTACGCAGCTACATCAAATAATCTGAAACTCATGCAATGACACTATGTATGTAATTGGGCCTGAGATAATGAGTTATGAACATGAGAACAGGTGCGTGCACGACATGTCAACGGCCGTTATGGACTCTATTCTTCCAGCAACACATGTTCCACGTCACCATCAGCCGTTATTATTTCGATTGGACATTGTGGCAGTGATGATATGAGGAGCTTACCGTAACGCCGAGTGAGGATACGGGAATCGAGGATTGTTACCATCCCTTTGTCGTGATGAGATCGAACCAAACGGCCTACCCCTTGGCGTAGCTTCAGCACTGCCTCCGGCAGTGTGTACTCCATGAATGAATTACCACCGCGCTTGGCAATGGATTCTATCCGAGCTTCGATCAGAGGGTGGTTAGGAACCGCAAAGGGTAGTCTGGTAATGACTACGTGTTCAAGCGCTTCACCAGGTACGTCGACTCCCATCCAAAAGCTGTCGAGGCCGAACAATACTGAACTAACGTCCTCCCTAAATTCTTTCAGTAGCTTGTGGCGCTGTTGGTCGCCTCCTTGGACGAGCAGTTTCAACCCCTTCTCTTCAAAACTATCCGCAAGTTCAGATGCCACGTCACGCATCATTGAGCCGTTCGTGAATAGGATGAGGGCTTTGCCTGCAGACCGATCGATGCTTTGCATAATCCATTTCGGCAACGCTGTTGCATATCCTTCCGTGTCAGGTTCCGGTATGTCACGAGCGATCCTAAGCTTCATTTGTCTTCCGTAGTCGAAAGGAGATGTCAGGATCATTCCACGTGAACTGTGAGCGCCAAGGCGTTGGTGGAAATAGTCGAGAATCCCGTTGACGGATAGCGTTGCACCTGTCATTATTATCGATGTATCGTCACGAAAAAGCATCGGGGCGACTCGTTCGGCAACATCATAAGGTGAACTGCAAAGTATTGTGCTTTCACGGCTCGGGCCTCCAAGATCTACCCAATAGGCTAGGTCACCATCTAACTGTTCAAGGAACTCGCTGATGAACGTCTGTGCTTCCCAGAGGGCTCGTCTTGCAACAGCGAGTTCTTGTTTCTCGTTTTCGATATGCAATGAGTTCTCCACCTTACGCACAAGGGATTGCAGATGTGCAAGCGGCTCTTCGAGTATGTTCGCCACGACGTGTGGAGTTCGAATCCGAATCTCACGTATCTGTGCAAGTTCGAACTGATTCTGACGCGAAGTATTTGCTAGGGCGTACCTACGTATTGAATCGAAGAATTCGACAGTAGCGTGCTCGGCAGCCTTGCAAGCAGACTTCAAATGTTTATTTTGGTTTGCCAACAAACCTTTTCTTTTCTTCGAGTTGTACAATTTATGGATGGCTCCCAGGACCTCGTAACGAGAGATGTTCTTGCCTATGCTGGCTATTGCAGCAGCTTCCACAGTCTGGGCTTCGTCGAAGATGACAAAGTCAAAATCGAATATGAATCGTGCGTCAGTCTCTTGACGGGCCATGAGCGTGAAGAAAAGAGCGTGGTTCATAATGGCGAGATGCGCCGACTTCAAACGTTCTTTCACCTGCTGAAAAAAACAGCCTGAGCCACAAAGCTTGGAACTGCAGGCGTCCTTGACGGAGCAAACCATGTCCCAAATCTCTGGGCGTGGAGCAAATTCTAGATTTTCTATATCTCCGTTCGTCGTCTTCAGCGACCAGTCACGAATACGCTGAAGCTGTTTGACACCTTCTCTGTTGAACAGTTGCATGGTAGAGGAAAGGGCATTGTTCAGACGAGTGGTGCAGAGATAGTTCTTTCTTCCCTTTAACAAGACGGCAGTGAATTCATGTCGTAATGAAGAACGGACAACAGGAATATCCTTTTGAAAGATCTGTTCTTGGAGTGTTTTGGTATGCGTCGAGATAATCGCTTTTCGTCCTGTGCTGGTGGCATAGAGAATCGCAGGGACAAGGTAGGCCAATGTTTTCCCGACACCTGTCGGTGCTTCCACAGTGAGGTGTTGGCGTATCACGAGCGCGTTAGCGATCGCGCCTGCCATCGCTTCTTGTTGTGGGCGATGCTCGAAGCCTGCTTGATGAGAGAAGGCTCCCGTTGAAGAGAAAATCTCTTTTGCGATCTCGGTGAGGTCAGTCATAACACACAATGCATCTTCGATCAAAGATAAGAAAATAGGAGACAGCAGTCTACTCCGGTAATGTGTGACACAGAAGGAGTGGTCAGCTCCGTCAGCCCAACCTTTCCGCCCGCTCTGTATTTTCAATTTCATTTCAGTTATACTTAAAGCAAGTTTCATTACAATATGTAAAAGCAGAGTAATTCACGTATTTCATATGAGAGTCGTGAAGGATTCTCAGTCAGCAGCCGGTGAAATAGATTTCAGTAAGGCGCACAAGGAGCTCCGAAGAAGATTTTCGCAAAGTGAACGTCTTTTCAACCGGGAGCTACGTTGGTTCGATTTTAATAATCGCGTGCTGGAGGAGGCGTGTGATCCGACTGTTCCCGTTTTAGAGCGACTGAAGTTCCTGGCCATCTTTGCTTCGAATCTTGATGAATTCTTCATGGTGCGTGCTGCGTTCGTGCGCCGCCAGGTTGAAGCGCGGATCACAAAGCGAGGGGAGGATGGGCTTCGACCTTCTGAGTTGATGGAGGAAATTGTAAAACGAGTGCACAAAGCCCATGAGAATATTGGTCAGTGTTACAGAACGAATATCCTGCCGCACCTTCGCGCTGCTCGTGTTATGCTCGTATCAGACACCGACGCAACCGAAGAGCAGCGAGCGTTTGTGGCAGAGTATTTCAGGACAACACTACACGCTTTGATAACACCACTAGCCATTGATGCCTCTCATCCCTTTCCGCAAATGGAAAACGGAGCTCTATATTTCTGCGCAGAGCTGCTGTCTCGGTCAGCCTCTGAACGCCGTCGAGGGAGCAGGTTAGTGCTACTGCGGATTCCCACTAATGCTGTGGGACGATTTGTGCGAATCCCTGTACCTAAGGGTACTGTAAACATAATGATGATCGACGATGTCATTCGTTTAATGTTGCGTGAGTTTTTCTCAAAAGATGGCTTGCTTGGTTGCTATCAAATCAAGATCGTTCGGGACAGTGAATTGGATCTTGATGAAGTTGGCTCTGCAGATTTAATGAAAAGCATCCTCGATGGTTTGGCTCGACGGCGAAAGGGAGCAACAACGCGGTTCCTTCATGACCCATCGATGCCGCCAAGGATCCTTGAGAAGTTTGCCAAGCAACTCAAACTTTCACACAGACATATGTTTCCGGGTGCGCGTCATCATTCCTTCTCCGACTTGATGCAGATTCCCTCACTAGTTGAGCGACCGGATCTTATGTACAAGCCGATGCCTCCCCTTCGGATCCGTTTGCTCGACTCCGCATCTTCAATTATAGGCGAGATACACAAGCGAGACATACTACTTCATCATCCCTATCAGAGCTTCTCGTACGTTTCCCGGTTCTTCGAGGAAGCTGCAAATGATAATAATGTCGTTGCTATCAAGGCAACCCTTTATCGCATTGCCAATGAGTCCCGTCTTGCTGCGGCGCTGGGGCGTGCGGCGCGCGCTGGTATACACGTGACCGTATTAATTGAACTAAAGGCTCGTTTTGATGAGGAACACAACATACTCTGGGCTCGGACCTTGGAAGAAGCAGGGGCACATGTGATCTATGGAGTAAAGCGGCTCAAGACACACAGTAAAGTTGTACTGGTAGTTCGCAAAGAGGGAAAAGAACTCAGGCGCTACTGCCACTTGGGCACCGGTAACTATAATGATCGAACGGCGAGGATCTACTCTGATCTGGGACTACTGACTGCAAATCCAGGGATCACAAGCGATGTGGAAAATCTGTTCAACAGAATAACAGGTGCTGCAGAGGTACGGCAGTACAGATATCTTTTGGTGGCTCCCGAGTTTCTTCGTGAGGAATTTGTGAAGCGCATTCGGCGTGAGGCAAAGCATGCACGCAGAGGGCGTCCCGCACGGATCGTGGCGAAGATGAATTCTCTAGTAGATCCGGGATTAATTGACGAGCTGTATGTTGCCGGTCAGGCTGGGGTCCATGTTCAACTGATCGTGCGTGGGATCTGTTGTCTTCGGCCAGGTGTTCCGGGCTTGAGCGACAACATTGAGGTTACAAGCATTATTGATCGGTATCTCGAACACGCTCGCGTATATCGATTTGAAAATGGCGGGGAGCCAGAGCTGTTCCTCTCCAGCGCTGACTGGATGCCGCGTAACCTGAACAGTAGAATCGAAATAGCGTTTCCGATTCTTGATAGAAAAATCAGAAATGAAGTGGAGGCGATTCTTGATATACAGCTCCGCGATAACGTGAAAGCGCGATTGCTCCGGGCAGACGGGACTAATCAGCGACGGCGTGGTAACATGGAAGTTCGTTCACAGTTTCGGCTGTATGAGATTGCTCAGCAATTAGCTTGATTGATGAATGTAGTTAGCCAGAAGTCAGTGCGATAGATATAAAAGCACACCCAGACCAAAACGCAGGGCTCCTTTGCTACATCTTCCAGTTTGATACTCTTATTGTGCTCTGGATATTAGCTGCGGAGTCGTCCAGTTACAAAAATATCGGAGGAAGCTCGAAGAGAAGGAAGAATTCAAAAAGTCAATCATTCAGAGCACGAGCGAGAAAGGGTCCAACTTCGTTTGCTGGATGAAATCACACGGGATCTTAATGATACCATCAATAATCTGCTGTCAATTATTTCTGTCAAGGCCTACCAGACTAAGAAGATTGTCCAGTCGAAACCTTCTTACTTTCCTGAAACAAGAGCAGGGTTTCCTTCAATGAACTGCACGGCAACAATTTAATGACGAAAGCAAATTCCTAAATCCTTACTGAAAAAGAAAGAACCAAGTTACAACAAAGATACCCAAGTTGTTTTCCGTTGCGACAAGGCAGGGATAGCACCCCCCTCGGAAGACTACCCGAATTTTCATTTCTTGTTGATCGTTCCCCTTAGCGAGTAGGGTATGGAACACCACAGTGCTTGCAGCGTGGACGTTTGTACATTCTTCGTTTGATAATTCCCAAGTCGCACAAGACATTTGTTAATGATGATGGAAGTGGCTTTCAGTTTGGTGCGTTGCTTGTTCTCTCTGAGATGCCTTAAGTCTTAGGTATTGTATTGGATGGTATATGTTTCGAGTTTTGCACCTGATGACTTCCAGCGCCGGCGACCATCCAGCTCATTCGGAATGTTAGCAGCGTTTGAAGAGGTAGGACTTGACTGGTGCGGATATTGCAACACCTTTTTGGCTAGCAATTCAGTTCACAGTAGTAAGCAGATTGGCCATTAGTGTCGGAGCGGCGGGATTTGAACCCGCGACCCCCTGAACCCCATTCAGGTGCGCTTCCGGACTGCGCCACGCTCCGTGTCAAATGAGGTCAGTTTGCGCCACCTTTTGTGCTGAGCGATGCCGTTCCAATTGAAAGTTAGTTAGCAATTTGGTTAGCACCACCAGTACACCCACCACTGTAAACGGAACGCCCCTTCTCCCTCATTCAGCCATTCCGATAGCTTCGCAAAGAAGAAAGGGCACTCACAATCGTTTGTTGTTCGGAATAATGAATGAATTTTAGTTGCATAGGCAAGATACGAAACGCACTCGGCGAAGGCAAGGGCTTGCTTCGGAAGCGAGCACTAAACCCAATCCTATTGTACTACATCGCCCTTTACGGTAAGAGTGAAGGGAGTGTAGATACCAAGCGTTAAAACACCCACCAAGCCATTCAGGAATGTCTGTTCGTACATAATGCGGACATTGACAGCCTTAGAGCCTTTTGCAAGTCGCACTTCATCAGATACCAATTC
>JAPUKJ010000092.1 GCA_027295705.1 Ignavibacteria bacterium
TTAATACGAGCTATAAATAGAATCCCTACTATCATGTGGCAAGCATGCTGCAGGCTGGAGCTTGTCTTACTCTCAAATTAGCAACTGCCCTTAAAGTTATTGCGGGCTCAAAAGGCATCCCCTCCCACCGACTTGAACTTATCGATTCATTTCACGTCATTATTTTGCGCCTCATGACGTACAAATCGTACTAACAATAACTCAGTGATAACCAACCTAGCAAGGCATAACAAATGAAAGCGCACGGAATCCTTTTTGTATTATTTGTAGTAATCGTGAATTCATGCTCCCCTTCTATAACCGAAGACCAAAAGTTCGAATCCTTGGCAAACAACTACATAGAAAAGCTCCTCGAGATGCGACCAGAGTGGGCAACCGGTCTCGGCGACCACCGTTATGACGACCGATTGCACGATTACACTCTCGCTGGTGTTGCACGCTTCAGGGAATTCAACAAAGCATACCTTGACTCTCTCGCTACAATTGATCCACACAACCTGAGAGACGACAACAGAATCGATTTCAAGATTATGAAATCCAATCTGGAATCCTTGCTGTTTGGAATTGACACACTCAAAGATTACAAGTGGAACCCCCTTGCTTACAATGTGGGTGGAGCGATTTACGGACTAATCGCACGAGAGTTCGCTCCACTAAAAGATCGACTACTTAACCTCAAGGAGAGGCTCAAAGCGATTCCGGCTGTTCTTGACGCGGCAAAAACTAATCTTGAGAACCCACCAAAAATCCATACTGAGACAGCCATCCTTCAGAACCGAGGCAACATCAACATGGTTCGAGATGAGCTGAACATGTTTCTCGATCAGGTGCCAGAGGTAAAAAAGGAAATCGGGCCAATTCAGGCAGCGGCGGTGGAATCACTCGAACAGTACGGCTCATGGCTGGAGAATGACCTTCTCGCTAGGTCAAACGGCGAATTCCGTATCGGTGATGCAAAGTTCAGACGGAAACTCTACTATGCGTTGGAATCCAACCTCAGCAAAGAGCAAATTCTAGAGAAGGCAGACACTGATCTTAAGAAAACACAGCAAGCAATGTATGAAACAGCGGTTCCGTTGTACAAGAAGTTCCACCCCGAGGTAAGAAACCGAGCAAAGCTTGAAGACAAGAAAAAAGTGATCAAGGACGTGCTCGACAAGCTTGCGGAAGATCACCCGACTAATGAAACGATTGTTGACCTCGCAAAGGAGTACATGAACTCCGTAACTGACTTTGCACGCACGAACGACTTGATCACCGTTCCTGAAGAGCCTATCAAAGTCATAGTCATGCCTGAATTCCAGCGAGGTGTTGCCGTTGCGTATTGTGATGCAGCAGGACCGTTGGAAAAACACGGCGAAACATTCTACGCCATCTCTCCGACTCCCAAAGACTGGACTGCCCAACGCGTTGAGTCATTTTTTCGCGAGTACAACAATTACATGCTTCAAGATCTTACGATCCATGAAGCAACACCGGGGCATTACCTGCAACTTGCGCATGCAAACAAATTTAAAGCACCTACAATGGTACGGGCTATCTTCTATAGCGGCACGTTTGTCGAAGGGTGGGCAACATATGCTGAGCAATTTATGGTCGAAAAAGGTTACGGAGGCCCCAGAGTCAAAATGCAACAGCTCAAGATGAAGCTCCGTTTGATCATCAACGCAATCATCGATCAGAAGATCCACACCGCCGGGATGACTGAAGCGGAAGCGATGGACTTGATGATGAACGAAGGCTTCCAGGAGGAGGGAGAAGCTGCAGGCAAATGGCGCCGCGCCTGCCTTACCTCGACACAACTCTCGACGTACTATGTGGGTAACGCGGAGGTGAATGAAATACGCGATGCATACATGGCAAAGAAAGGTTCTTCTGCTGACTTGAAAACCATGCACGACCAGATGATCTCTTTCGGCTCTCCTGCACCAAAATACATCTTGGAACTAATGGATCTCTAGGAGAGCTATGAGGTCATGCAAAGTGGAATGACCATCCGCTCTACAGGCCCAGTTATCCAGCGGCTGAACCTCACATAGTGATAGCGTTTCTGCATCGCCACGCTTGTAAACGAAGAATTGGAAGTAGGGGCGTACACGACGCAGTGGAATCCAAACGGCGCATCCAGCGGTGTGTACTTCTATCGGATGCAGGTCGGAGAGTTTGCTGAGACGAAGAAACTTGTGCTCACAAAGTGATGCATGAGAGCTCTCATGATAAAGGGAGCCGGAATTTCTTAAAGTGATCAAATGATTCACATTGTGGAAATCCAGAAGCTTTGAGTGAGGTTCTGCAGAATCCTGCCAGAGATTACAACGCCTTCAATTTTTCTTGCCTGTCGTCTCGACTTTTGCATCATTGTGCGCGAAAACTACTTGCATGTTACGTGACCTCCTCTGCTAGTCCCCTTTTCTGTGACAAAAAACAGTAGCTCTCTTCCTAGATCATTGTTTGTCCTGAGCTCCATCTCCGCAGCCATCGGCGTTGCGGCTGGAGCCTTCGGCGCACACGGACTCAGGGACCAGCTTACACCTGAAATGCTGGATGTATACGAGACGGCTGTGCGTTACCAGATATACCACGCATTTGCCTTCGTAGCAACCGGTTGGGCCGCAGACAAATGGGGATCCTCAAACAAGAGCGGCTTTCAAATCGCTGGCTGGTGCTTCGGACTTGGGACCCTTCTGTTTTCAGGCAGCTTGTATATCCTCGCGCTCACAAGCCAGCGCTGGCTTGGCGCGATCACTCCAATTGGTGGCGTGCTGTTCCTTGTAGGTTGGATCACACTTGCATGGACCGTATGGAAGCAACGAAAACCAACCACTTGACAACCCTTGTCTTTCTAATTGATTCTCATTTACTTGTAACACCAATTCTGAAATCCAAGACTGGCCTGAGAACCAGCAGCCGGTCTCTTGCATTCCCCTTTACCCAACAACCTACCATTGGCTGGGAGGATCTCATGAAACAATCAACGATACTACTTGCTGCAGCAGTGTTGGTAACATCACAGATCGCGTTCGGTCAGAATATTCAAAAAGGTGACTTTTCCGCAGACACAAAGTCTGAGGGCTGGACCCTCGGGACCGGCACAGGTGTAAGAACTCATATCATATTTGTGAAATTTGACAAACCATTCGATGCAACCCCAGCCGTGATGCTGAGTTTGACCGGATGGGATGCAGTCACCGACAAGACAGGAATGCTGCGGATCTCATCAAAGGTTGAAAACGAGAGCTCTTCTGGTTTTGTTATCAAAGTGTGGACTCAGGGAGATAGTCGGGTAAATGCAGTCCACGGCAACTGGTTGGCTTTTGCCAAATAGCCCGGATTATCTCAGATAGACATTTCGGATAAACAGGTCTCAGACAACTTTCACTTTCCAATCTCCCAATCAATCCCATGCTTGAACAGGAGATCAAATCCTACCTTACAGCTCAGAAGGAACCGTTTAAAGATCAAGCGAAAAGTCATTCTGACGTCGATTTCTTCCTTCCTCGAAACGGTGTTCATTTGGATGCAAAGGAAAAGCGCCAGCGGTTTGATATGAGGAATTGGAAAGAGGCAGTTATGCCGCAGGAATGCCTGTTCATCATTGATGACCTCGCAATCCGAAAACTACTCCGACATGCACCGGACAGTTTTTGCCTCATCCGTGACCGTTCAAGAATGCCGCTAGCGTACTACGTCTACTCTATCGTCGATTTTCTTTGCATGCCCA
>JAPUKJ010000093.1 GCA_027295705.1 Ignavibacteria bacterium
TGCTTCCACTTCTCCCAGGGATCTATGTTGGACTGAATCATTCCCACCGTGACTCTGTTCTCTCCTTCAGAGATCGGATCTGCGTATGGGGGAGCTTTAGATAGGATCAGCATGCCCTGGATTTTAGGAAGAAAAAAAACAAACAAGATTACAACGAGGAAGCTGAGCGACGTGCGAGACAAGGGCTGCCACACTCTCTGCGCCAACTTAGAATACAACACAAATACCAGAACATTAACTACGAGAATCCACAGCGAGAGCCCATAGACGCCCGTAGAGCTAATGAATTGCATCTGCGCGATATCATATGACTGGCTGTTCCCAATCGTGATCCACGGAAATGACCACTCACTGAGAGAGTGTGTGTATTCATAGCCCACCCACAAAAAAGGAAACGCTATAAGCGAAACACGGTGGCCGAAATGCTTTCGCACAAACAAGTAAGCAAAAAGGGGTATGAAATAGAAAAGTGGATGGACAATCATTGTGACAGCGCCGGCGATCATCATATAGCCATCCTTGCCATGCGAGTACCCACCCGTCCAGTTCAATGTTATGAGGTGGAATACGAATAAGGCAACGTAAGAATATCGAAGCGACAGACCGATCTCATCAATGTCAGCAAGAACGATCAGGAGCGGTACTAGACCGAAACACGCAAGGACGCCCAGGGAACTTGGAGGGAACGAGAATCCCAGCATAACGCCAGAAAGGAGGCAGAGTGCAATGCGTACGCGGAGTTCTCTCCCCTTTTTAAAAGCAACGTCCAAAGGGTCGGGTTTCGCTCTCCTAAGGAAGAGATTCAAGTTTCCACCTTCGATGATGCGTTTTCTTCAAAAGCCGGAAAGAACCGGCGTTCGATATTCAACCACACCCAGATGAGAAACGCGCCAACGAATGCCCCGATTAGCGCGCCTGCCAGGATATCGGACGGATAATGGACACCGACGGCGGGACGTGAAAGAGCAACCAAAAATGCCCATCCGAGAAAGGCGTACATCCACCTCCGATAGTAAAAGGTGAACAACGTTGCCACCGCAAAATTGTTGACAGCGTGAGACGAGGGAAATGACTTGCCAGACCCACAGTCGACCAGCAGATGAATAGACTGCATTATTGGCAGCCCGTTCATTTCATGACACGGTCTCGGGCGCCCGACAATTTCTTTGATCACCGAGCTACTGAGCTTGTCACTGAGGAACAGTAAGAGCACCAACGTTATCGCTACAGTACGCCCTTGCCGCCCCCCTCGTATCAAAAGCCAAAGCCAGACAGCCCCTAAGACAATACGGACTGGCCACAGCTTATCATAATCTGTAATCAGTGGCCATAGAACATCGCCGAGCGGATTACTCAGAGTCTGATTGAGAAAAAGAAAGATGGCCCTGTCAATGGAATAGAGAAAATCCATTAGTCCGATTTCTTCCCGTTATCCTTCTTGTACAAAAACCTTGCAACCAAAACAAGGACTACGAGAATTATGAGACCAGTGACGATCTGACCGTAAGTGCTCAAGTAAAAGCCAATCCTTCGCCAATTCTGTCCCAAATAGAAACCTCCAAAAAGAAGGATAGAATTCCAAGCCAGCGCGCTCAAAAATGAAAGGGCGATCGTCTTCCGGAGGTTCAGTCGGGACATACCCGCAAAGAATGATACGACGGCTCTTGTCCCTGCGAGGAATCTATTTGCGATGATGATCCCGTAGCCATACTGGGCGAACCACAACTCGACTTTTCTTACAGCCTCAAGAGGAATGAACTTTATCTTTCCCTGTTCCAAGATTCGATCCCCAAACCAATCACCAATCTTGTACATTAAAACAAACCCGATGGCACTGCCAAGCGTTGCGGTGAACAGGGTTTCTGCAAAACCCACTTGCTCGATACCGACAAGTGAACCGGCAAACACGATCACCAGATCGCTTGGTGAAGGCGGAAATACGTTTTCGATAAGCGCTATGGAAAAGACTGCCAGGTATATGAGGAAGGGGTCAAGCGACTTGAGTTGGAGGATGAAGTCTTCCAAGACGAGATCTACGTTCTACTGTTGGATTATCGAGGCAACAGCATGAGCGACAGCACCTTCACCTGCACCGACAAAGCCGAGCCCTTCATGCGTGGTGGCTTTGATCGAAACTTGCTGAGGCGAGACATTGAGGGTGTCTGAAATGTTTTGTCTCATTAACTCAATGTAGGGACCGATTTTCGGGTTTTCTAAGACGACAGTTGCATCAACGTTGAGAACGATATAGCGATTTTGTGACAGCATCTCTGCAACATGCTTCAGAAGGATGAGGCTTGATATGTCCTTGTAACGCGGATCGGTGGCGGGGAAATGTTTGCCGATATCACCCAAAGCAGCTGCGCCGAGGAGGGCATCCGCCAGCGCGTGGAGCAGAATATCAGCATCTGAGTGTCCCTCTAGCCCTTTCGAATGCGGAACTTCAACGCCACCGAGAATGAGCTTTCGTCCCTTTACAAAACGATGGACGTCATATCCAAATCCCAATCGCGTTGTGCTGTGAACACTACTATCTGATTTCAAAGTGAGAATGTTTGTTCGGGGTATTTGAGGGTTCTCGCCATTCAAGGTGTAGATTCGTAACGCGTGCCGAACGCGGCCCGACCTTCACCTCTTTGACAAATTCTTCCACAAGCGATCTGTCCCCTTCCGCCTCGATTTCAACATTGCCGTTGTAAAGGTTGCTGACATATCCCCGCAGGCCAAGCGACTCAGCTCGTCTGGCTACAAACCACCGAAATCCAACTCCCTGCACTAATCCCTCTACGACAATGTGCGCCTTTGTATCCATTAATGAGCAACGCTTTGGAAAAATCTGAGTCAAAATACAAGGATGGTGTTTGAAAGTCAAGAAACACGCTACCGCTATGAAGTACTTGCCGGGTCTTTCTGCGTCGGGTCGAATGACATGTTGAGGCCAGGGACAGCATCAGAGAATTCTGAAACAAGAACACCCAAGATAATCAATCCACCACCAACGATACCCAAAGTCCCGAGTACCTCATCCAAAATGAGGTACGCTGCCACCGATGCAATCACGGGCTCAATTGTGAAAATGATAACAGCGCGTGTTGGCGTTGTGTCTTTTTGAAATCTTGTTTGAACGTATGTTGCCAGCAAGGTAGCGAGAAAGGTAAGATATAGGAGGGATACGATTGATCCCTCTGAGAAAGCAAAGCTCGGGGGTTCGAACAATACTATTGATGTCCATCCAAGCACGGCGCAGGTGGCTACTTGCAGAAAGGTTAACTGCATCGTTGTCGTTTCCTTTGAAACGACATCAAGATAGACAATGTACACGCCAAATAGCACAGCACATACAAGAGTCAGCGCGTCACCAACATTGAACTCAGCACCGGTTGGCGACGTGAGAAACCACAGACCGAGCAAAACAACGAGCACACCAAGAATGTTGCCGAGCTTCGGTGCTCGCCTTTCAATGATCACCTGGAGGAGAGGGACAAAAATAACCATCATACCCGTAATGAAAGCGGATTTCGACGCGGTGGTATAATTTAGGCCTATAGTCTGGGCCGCGAATGCAAGGAACAAAAAAAGGCCGAGAATGCCTCCTTTCAATATCGCAGAACTCGGGATCGGGAAAATGTTGCGCCAGAAGAAAACCAGGAAGAAGAGCGCTCCAACCATGAAGCGCAGTGCAATTTGCAGCATAGAAGACATGTCGCTCAGCCCGATCTTCATGGCGACGAAGGTACCACCCCAAATGGCGGTGGTGCCGAAGAGAGCTAACTCAGCTTTGGATCGTACTGTCACAAGGTAGGATATTTTGGAGGGAGAAGAATAACTGAAGGCAAGGGTATCGTTGCAGTTTCCGAATGGGGCATCTAGAATACCGCAGCTTCTTCATGAACACCGAACACTTCAGCTAAAGCATTGCACATCTCTCCAAGTGTTGCATAGGCCTTCGTGCACGCTATCAGTTGCGGAAGAAGGTTGAGCCCATCGGTCGCCGCATGCTTGAGTTCAGAAAGCGTCTTTTCTACGTCGTTTTCGTTGCGTGAATTACGCACGTCTGCAATTCGCTGCCTCTGCTTAATCTCCACTTCCGGCGAGATCGTGAGAATAGGAATGCTAATCTGTGTATCCTCCTCAACAAAATCGTTTACGCCAACGATGATTTTCTCCTTCCTGTCAAGTTCTGTCTGATACCTGTACGCAGCCTGAGCAATCTCTCTCTGGAAAAACCCCTGCTCGATTGCGGGAACGACACCGCCAAGTGCATCGATTTTCTCAAAGTAAGATTCAGCTTTCGCTTCCATTATTTCCGTGAGCTTTTCCACAAAGTAACTGCCTGCCAATGGGTCAATGGTGTTCGTCACTCCTGTTTCATAGGCAATGATTTGCTGCGTGCGCAATGCGATCTTCACAGCCTTTTCGGAGGGAAGGGCGAGTGTCTCGTCCATTGAGTTTGTGTGGAGAGACTGAGTACCACCTAGGACGCCTGCAAGGGCTTGAAACGCTGTGCGGACAATGTTGTTCTCTGGCTGTTGCGCTGTGAGCGTACAACCAGCAGTTTGCGTGTGGAACCGCAACGCGAGTGAACGCTCGCTCTTGGCGCCATATTTGTTCTTCATCCTTTTCGCCCAGATACGGCGGGCGGCTCGGTACTTCGCGATCTCTTCAAAGAAATCAAGATGTGAATTGAAGAAGAAAGACAACCGAGGTGCAAAATCATCAACGTTGAGACCTCGCTCGATACTCGCCTCTACGTATGCAAAACCGTCAGCCAATGTGAACGCTAATTCCTGCACGGCAGTTGAGCCTGCCTCACGGATATGGTAACCGCTGACTGAAATTGGATTCCACTGCGGCATCTCGCATGAACAATGCTCTATCATGTCGGTGATGATTCGCATGGAAGGATTCGGCGGGTATATCCACTCCTTCTGGGCGATGTACTCCTTCAGTATGTCCGCCTGTATCGTGCCACGAAGATCTCTGGATTTTGCTCCCTGGTTCTCGGCCACCGCAATGTAGAATGCTAGGAACATCGCCGCAGGACCATTGATTGTCATTGATGTGGAAATGTCCTTGAGGTTGATACCTTTGAATAGAGCCTCCATATCGGCAAGGGAGCTGACTGAAACACCACAGATGCCGACTTCGCCTTCGGACATTGGATCGTCACAGTCTCGGCCCATTAACGTAGGCAGATCGAAGGCCACCGAGAGACCAGTCTGACCATGTTCAAGCAGGTAGTGATAACGGGCATTCGTATCCTCGGGAGTTCCAAAGCCCGCAAATTGCCGCATGGTCCAAAGTTTGCCCCGATACATATTACTGTGAATCCCTCGAGTGTACGGATACTCCCCTGGGAACCCTATCTCAGAGAGATAGTTGATTTGGGCGATGTCATCAGGAGTGTAGAGAAGCTCTATCGGCTCACCACTTACCGTCGTGAATTTTGCCTGAAGATGGCGTGAAGCTTTTGCTGCCTTTTCAGCCCAATGCTTCTTCTCAGAC
>JAPUKJ010000094.1 GCA_027295705.1 Ignavibacteria bacterium
GCAATTTTGGTTATTAAAGATGGTGAAGTCAGCTATGAAAACGCTAAAGGCATGGCAAACAAACATACAGTGTTATCCATTACCAGCGACACTGGATTTCGCTTGGGGTCATTAAGCAAGACCTTTACCGCTCTTGCGATAATGCAGCTCTACGAACAACAACTGTTAACGGTTGAAGATTCAATAATAACCTTTTTGCCTGAACTCCCCCCTTCTTGGCAAGGTATTACCATTCATCATTTATTAAGTCACCAATCCGGTATACCTGATTACTTTAATGACTTTAATGGCGTGGGAAATAATATCTGGCCAGATGGAGTGACCAATCAAGATGTTTTAGCGTATTTTTCCTCGAATGACAGGTTGGAGTTTGAGCCGGGAACAAAGGGTGAGTATAGCAATACCGGATACCTTTTGTTGGCCGAAATAGTCAGCAGGGTAAAGAGTGTTCGTTTTGCAGATTATATGGAGAATAACCTGTTTCAGCTCTTAGGTATGAAGGATAGTTATATTGCAGATGAATATTCGGTTTCTCGACCCGATGATGCCCTTAACTTTGCAGAGTTCGATACTTACTATGGTCTCCATTTTTATACACATGGAGCGCAAGCTCAGGTCAGTTCTTTAAAAGATATGCAACTCTTCATCAATGCCTTGCTACAAAACGAAATTGTCACCAAAGAAACATTTAATTTAATGACTCAAAACCACACTGTTGGGCTATTCGAGGGAACAACAAATTATGGATATGGTTTTGTAATCAACCCTAAAAATACCAATGACTTTGGTCATGGTGGCGGATTTGATGGCTTTATAACCTATATGGCATTACGAAATGATGCCAATTGGCAGATGGTTATTTTGTCAAATGGTGGCGCCCAAACAGGAAACCATGGTTATCTGATAGATCTAGTAGACCAGTTTTACGGCGTTCAATAGAAAAAGCATTTAAGGCAGAGCTTGGCAAATAGATGCGATAATGGAACTGTTTGCGGATTCACAATACCCCCTATGGTTGTCAGAAAGTTGCTCAGAAACATTTTTGAGGGTTATAATAGAAAATAATGTTTTACACAGACTTCCATTGAAATCTCAGGAACATATTTTGGAACTTTACGGCCATCAATTTGACCGCCTTACGCTGCTCTTCAGGTGGCAAATTATGGCAGCGTTATAGCACAAATGAGGCGTGCGTTAGGTTTCAGAAACTACACGTTCCAATGAAGCCCGAAGAAGCCCAGACCATTTACAAAGAATACATGCTTCACGCTCGACACATCGAGCAGCAGCGACAGCGTACGAGTCTTCAGTCCATCTTCTTTCAGGCCCTGCCTCAAGAGGGATGACGATGTATTTCTCCCTTTCCAGTCGGGCAATCCACTCCAACCACAAAATCAAACAACAAAGCTTAATTCAAAGCGAGGACGATCACTCCAACTTCTTATGAAATCGGAGCACACTCATCGTTAGGATGGCTACACCAAACACCAGCAGAGCAATGGCCTGGGGCCAGAGCTCACTCAAACCCGAACCCTTTAAGAACAGTCCACGCACAATTTCCAGAAAATATCGAAGTGGGATGAGATAGGTTACGTATTGGATTAGTTCAGGCATATTCCGAATCGGAAGTGCGAAGCCAGAGAGAAACATGAATGGCATGAAGAAAAAGAACTGTGCAATCAACATTGCTTGCTGCTGGGACGTGGCTATGGTGGACACAAACAAGCCAAGACCAAGCGTGGTGAGGATGAAAAGGCCTGATAATGCAAACAAAAGCATCAGGCTCCCTCGCAATGGGACGCCAAACCAGAAGTATGCAATTGCCAGGACGATGATCACATCGATGAATCCAATGATGATAAAGGGAATTAGCTTGCCGATTATCAGTTCAAACGGCTTGATAGGAGTCACCATCAGTTGCTCGAGAGTACCGAGCTCTTTTTCCTTCACAATGCCCAGCGCAGTCAATGTCATTGTAATGATCATCAGGACAAGGGCGACAACACCAGGAACCATGAAATTCTGACTCAGGAGGTCAGGATTAAACCAAACGCGTGGTTCTGGAAGTATACGTCCAGTGGCCACAAGATCTCCCGTCAGAATGACTTCAGCAAGCATCGCCTGCGAATACTGAGTCGCAATCTGATTTCCATAGCTCAGCAGAACACTTGCCGAATTCGCGTCTGCGCCGTCCAGAATGAGCTGCACCTGTGCAGTCCTGCGAGCAAGGATGTCGTCTCCAAAGCTGACAGGAATGACCAGGGCCATCCGCGCCTTCCCCTGTTCAATGTGTTTACCAACTTCTTTGTATGAGTGCACAACATACTTTTGGACGAAATAGCCCGAGTTGGTGAATTCAGAAACGAATTCCCTGCTTACCGAGGTCTTGTCAAGGTCGCACACAACAATATCAGTGTTCTTGATATCTGTCGTCGCAGCATAGCCTATAAGCAGTACCTGCAAAAACGGTGCTACCATCGAAACGGCAAGCATACGTTTATCCTGCCTAATCTGAAAGAACTCTTTCTTTACGATCTCGACGATAACAAAAATGCTTCTGGCCATTTCATGCACTCCGCTTCTGCATTCGCAGAACACTTATTCCAAGAGTAAACAACGCGAAGATCGCCATATACAGGAATTGGTCCCAGAATGCCTCTAAGCCGACACCCTTCAGCATGATCCCCCGAACAACCACAAGGAAGAACTTCGTCACCGCAACATTTGAAATAACCTGAAGTACAACTGGCATGCTTGATATTGGAAAGATAAAACCTGAGAGGAGGAACGACGGCAACAGCGACGAGAAAATTGAGATCATAAATGCAACCTGTTGGGAATTTGTTACTGTAGAAATCAGAAGCCCCTGTCCAAGTGCACCCAACAACAGGACAAAGATCGCGGCGTACAGCAGAAGAAGACTCCCACGAATTGGTACACTGAACAGAAAATATCCGATAATAATGATCATTGTAATGGCAACAAAGCTAACGACCATGTATGGTACTGTCTTGCCAAGTATTATGTCAATGGGACGCAAAGGGGAAACCATGATCTGCTCCATGGTTCCTCGCTCTTTTTCACGTACCACAGTCATTGAAGTGGAAACTACCGCTGTAAGAACTAGAATGAATCCAATGAGACCAGGGATAAGAAACTGCGAGGAGATCAGGTTAGGGTTGTACCAGATGCGAGGCTGGAAGTCAATTGGCACGTACGCCTCCTTTCCCTGACGAAACAACGCCCGTGCAGTCAATCGATTGGAATAACTATTTGTCATCCCTATGGCATAACCAATTGCCTGGCTTGCTGAATTGGCGTCTGATCCATCAACAAGAAACTGCACTTTGACGTTTCGTCCAGCAAATAAATCTTGCGCGAAGGATACAGGGACAACTACTGCAAGCTTTGCATCGCCTCCATCGAAGAGCCGTTCGATCTCAGCATGACTGTCGACCGTGTACATGTGGTCGAAGTATTCGCTGTGTGTAAATACATTCAGGAAGTCCCTACTTTGAGACGTCTTGTTCTGGTCATAGATCGCAATGGGAATGTGCTTGACATCAAGGTTGAGCGCGTATCCGCCTAGCACAATAATTGCAGAGGGAAGTATCAGAAGCATTCCCAGCGAAGTGGGATCACGCCTTATCTGTCGAAACTCTTTTACGATGATAGGGCGAAGTGCCTTCAATAGGCTCATTGTCTTTAGTTGTGCAAATGGTCACGCATATCCAACCCCCTGCAATGTTTTTTGATCCTGTTCCAACAAATACAAAAAAACATCTTCCAAGGAGGGTACAATCCTCTCGATGTGCTGGATCTCGATGTCCTTTTCTCGCAATGCTTTTCTGATCAGCCGCTTCCCTTCAGCCTCATCATCAACCATAACATGGAGCTTTGTTCCGAAGACTGAAGTCTCCAGCGCCCACGGTCGCACGCGAATTAGCTCAAGCGCCTCCACGATACTACTTTGGGTCAGAGCTACCTCCAGAATTGGACTCTTGATGTGTGTCGTCTTCAGTTCGACCGGGCTGCCGCTTGCGATCAACTTTCCGGCGTTGATCAGGATAATGTCATTACAGTATTCCGCTTCATCTAGCAAATGTGTCGTCACAAGGACTGTAATGCCTTCTGAAGAAAGTTGGTTGATCAGCTCCCAGAAATTCCTCCGCGAGATGGGATCAACTCCCCCGGTCGGTTCATCCAGAAAAACTATCTTAGGTTTGTGCAAGATTGCACAGCCCAAAGCGAGGCGCTGCTTCCAACCTCCGGAGAGATTCCTGGTAAGACTGTCCTCACGCCCTTTGAGGTCAGCCATTTTCAATACCCAGTCCATCCGTTCCTTCAACTGTGCATTACGGAGACCATACACGCCGCCAAAGAATCTGACATTCTGCTCGACCGTCAGATCGTCATACAAGGAAAACTTCTGTGACATATACCCGATGTTCAACTTTAGCTCCTCAGTCTGTGTGTTGATGTCGTACCCGCCGACGACGGCTGTCCCTGATGTCGACTGCAATAGTCCACACATCATGCGGATGGTGGTTGATTTGCCCGCTCCATTGGCACCAAGGAATCCAAAGATTTCCCCCTGTTTTACTGTGAACACTAGATCGTTAACAGCGATGAAATCGCCAAACTTCTTTGTCAGGTTGATTGCTTCAATGGCGTAATCGCTCATTTCTCACCGCCTATCGCTTTGTCTAATCTGGCCTGTGCCAATTCAAATTCTACGAGAGCACCCGTAAGATTCGTCCGCGTTTGTAGAAGTGCCACGTCTGCATCGAGGAGGTCCGATGAGGTGGCAAGAGCATTCTTATATTTTTCGTTCGTGCTTCGCGCATTCTCTTCTGCCCGGGTGATGGCCAGCCTGGCTACTTCTATTTTCTCCCGACTTCTTTTCACCTGAAGGAAAGATCGTGTCACTTCAAGTGACACATTGTCCCTTAATTGTTCGTAAAGGTACTCCGTGCGATTTAACTCAGCCCGGGCCTGCTGCGTCCGATGAATCGTGGCTCCCCAATTCCATACATCAAACTGCAAGATGACACCGACATCCCATGTTCCTTTGAACTCATCGAGGGTGGGGAGAATGCGAGGATTAGGCCGGCTGTAGTAATAGTTCCCAGCAAGGAAGATTTGTGGCCACAAGTTTCCCTTTACAGCAGAAACACTCGCATCTCCAGCCTTCATGCGAAACTCCATAGATTTGAGGTCCGCTCTCGCCGTAAGTGCTTTGTTCACCAACGAGTGGATGTGGGAATCATCTTCACTCATCTTCTCCCTGCCTGCCGGTCTACGACTCTTCGACCTACGGTCTCGTAGAGAGTCGAAAGACTCGTAGAGCAGGCGGGCGGTCGGACCCGGCTGAGATGTTAATCTTAATTCTGTATCGAGTGGTTGGCCCATAACGTTATTCACGTTCATTATTGCCACGCGCACGTCATGAGTCGCATCGATTTGAGTGAGTCTCGCGTCGGAGAACTGAACTTCAATCTTCAGGAGGTCATTCCGTGTTGCGATCCCCGCATTCATAAGGTTCTCCGTATCCTTCAGATGCACCTCCAGCAGTCCCACATTTTCATCGACGAATTTCTTCACTTGAATCGTCTGGTAGAGCATCCAGTAAGCATTCTTGATGTTCAGAATGAGACCCACCCTATTCGAATGGTGCTCATATTCCGCAGCCTGTGCAGCAAATTCGGCCGCACGCGCATTGCTCCGGAGTCTGAATCCAGTGAACACTGGCTGCCGAAGTGATAATTTGAGCTTGTAATTGTCCAACACAATGGGCGATAAAGTAACAGGCGCGGGTGAGAATGGAATCACAACCTCAAACGGATTGACCTCACTCAGGCGCTGGTAGCTACCCTCAAACGTTAAGGATGGAAGCAAAGCAGTGTTTACATCACTTGCACGAGCAGATGCAGCGTCAACAGTCTTCGATGAAGCCAGAAGCACTTTGCTCTGTTGTAACCCTATCTCTATTGCTTCCTCAACAGATAGTGATTTCCTAGACTGGCCATAACCAATGCATGATAGCAACGTCCATATGAGCACAACTCGTTTCATGTGACAACCTCTTGTTGTTCATCCTGTGTCAAAAGGGAGATAAAGACATTTTCAAGCGATGGGGGAACAACACGCCAGTTTTTTATTGCAATGCCGTTGGACTCCAGCGCCGATCGAATTCGAGGGAGGTCCATGTCAGGGTTTCTAACATTCACATTCAGTCTGTCGCCAAAAGCCTGAACCTCTTTCACCGGCGAAAATGAGCTCAACAGCCGATACGCATCTCTCACACGTTCGCACACAATCTCGACAATTTCCCCCTTCATCAACCGTTTGATGCTTGAAGGAGTATCGACTTTCATCAATCTGCCTTTGTTCATCAGGCCAACACGAGTACAGCGCTCCGCCTCATCCAGGT
>JAPUKJ010000095.1 GCA_027295705.1 Ignavibacteria bacterium
GTGGTAATCCGCCACCAAATGGAAGACACTCACACCCGCGCGAAACCATTCGATCAGTCTTTCATCAAACCCCGGCGAAAAAGGTACGCGCAAGCATAAGATACTCGAGGGAAAACGCTCGCGGATTTCTTGGTGTAAGGATTCATTTAAGTCGGCCACTTCAATCATCGGAGAATCAAGGTCAAGATTTGTCAGCGCATTGCGATCACCCGGCGTGACGAAAGGAATGATGTGGCGCCCACCTAATCCGAATTTCTTCATAGCTGAGAGTGGCATGATCGCCATAGTTCCAGTCCCACGAGCTGTTTCGCTGAGAATGGAGAGATGTGTTTTCGACATGGCCGAGGCAGGCGGAACGTCCAATAGGATCGGCAGTGGCAGAGAAATTACACGCGGTGTCGGGCCGACCGGTAGGCATTGTTCATCGAGCGTGAGGAATGATGGTATCTCACCTATATCTACAACGGTCGAGATGAACTCGCGACCATGAATGCCATCCCGTGTAGGACGCACGATCTCGGACATGTCCGTCCACATGCCGTCCCAGCCCGGGCCTCCGAATTTTCCGCGATAGCCGGCACCTTTTACGGAAATTCGGCCCGTTTGAGCTTCATAGGAAACAGTGTCAACACCGTTCGGGGTGAAGTATGAGTCACCGAGGTTCTCGCGTTCAGGGTTATGATAGATCTGAATCACCTCGGGGTACTGTGTCGTACAGCGCAGGCACCCTACGCACAGACGCTCACGCGGGGCAAAGCCGCCGACCGGCCCCGAAAAGACTCCGTAAACGCATGGACGACTTGAGACGACCTCCATGTTGCCGCGATAATGAATTAGCTCCTTGAGAAGCAACTGGGCTAGACGGTGTTTCTTTACTTTGACAAGGAAACGAGTGGGATACGGAGCGATGTCTGGCGCCGGATTCGTCTCAATGTGATAACGGCGATAGAGCTCTTGTGCCTGCTTCGCTGGGAGTTCGTGGGTCATTCCCACGTTCACAGCTTGGGTTTCAATCTCTGTCTTCAATCTCTTCCTCGTTTACGAGTAGAATAATTCCGTCAGACATCCAAGGCCATCTAAATTGTTAAATTAAAGCAACTTATCAGCCAAAATCAAGAATCTACTTTTCTGGCCGTCCAATACTATTGACTTTTAGAGTTTGGAGCATATCTTAGTCTCGCACTTCCAGCAAGTAACCCCTACCATGAGACTTCTTTTTGGACTTTTTTCTGGCATGATCTTCCTGTCAGCATGCGCACCCACTATTTACTATGTCAAACCGAGGGAGTGGAGTTCTCCTGCAGCAGTTGATTCAGTCATTCGCTTCTTTCAACCATACCTTCAGGATAAGAAGATATTCCTCGACCCCGGACATGGTGGAGAAGATCGGACTAACCGCGGACCGGAAGAGGATGCTATTGAGGCAGATGTCAATTTAGAAGTCGGCCTTGCCCTAGGAGAATATCTAGCCAGAGCTGGTTCAACGGTGTTCATGTCCAGGATTCAGGATACATCCATTGCGCTGCGCGAGCGACCGCTGCTGGCAGCCATGGCTGGAGCTGACATGTTCATCTCCCTCCACCATAACGCCTCCGCTAATCATTTAACGAATTATTCGTCTACGTACTATCACGCGTACGAGGGGCATCCGGAATATCATCCTGCGAACCACGATATCGCCCGCTACGTTCAAAGGGATATGAGCTACACAATGCGTAATGCGAACCCACCGTTTTCTACAAATTTTGATGTGACCCTCTCGGATTTTAATATTTATCCAAACAGTGGCTTTGCAGTGCTTCGCCACAACACACTGCCGGCTGTGTTAGTTGAAGGCTCCTTCTTCACTCACCCGCATGAAGAGCAACGTCTTGCGCTGTCTGAATTCAAGAGCATAGAGGCGTGGGGGATCTTCTTGGGACTAGGAAAATACTTTGCTGCCGGCATGCCGGAGCTTCAGTTAGTGTCAGATTCAACAAGCGCCTCGCCGACGCCACGAGTTACAATCAGCGTTTCGTCAAGTGAAGAGATCGATCCTAAAACCCTTTATGCCGAGCTAGATGGTGCACCAATTTCAGCATCGTACAATGATTCTTCAAAGACAATCACAATCATACCGGAACAGGAACTCTTCGGTGGTGAGCATGAACTTATCGCCTGGATAAAGAACGTCAACGGCAATACTTCATGGCCGTTCAAACGTTGGCTAGTCGTGAAACTTCCACCCACATCGCTTGAACTCGCCGTCCATCCTCCCACCCTTCCACTCTCAACTAGGGTAGTGGGCAGAGTGACCTGTTTGGCTAAAGACAAAAATGGTGACCTTGTGGTTGATGGATCACCGGTTCGCATCACTATACCCGAAGCTGAAATCGATACAACGATCTCCACTCTAAACGGAATCGCGTCACTGTACGTTTACGGATCAACAGTACGAGAATCGCGACTAATCGAGGCATCAGCTGACACGGTTAGTGATACGACCATGCTCGGCTTTTCAAGCGGGTATAATACGTACATAACCGGCGCTGTTCGTTCGAACGTGGATTCATTGACCCTCTCAGCTGCAAGGGTGATGCAAATTGTGGGGGCATTTTGTGATTCAACACGTATTCTTGATTCTACGTGGTCGGACGGACGCTATATCATATTCCAACGTCTCTCAGATCCATTGCTGCTACAATTCCAAAAAGAGGGATATTTCGCAGAACGTGAAGAACTGCGTCACGCAACTGAACCATCCGAAGTTGATGCGTGGTTGACGCCAATCGCACAGGGCCGGCTGTTTGGAAAAACATTTCTGATCGACCCAAGGTATGGGGGCACTGAAAGTGGAGAAGTGAGTACAGCAGCATTGCGCGCTGCTGATATAAACCTTGCTATTGCAGGCCGACTGTATGATCTGCTCCGTGCCTCCGGCGCCAACGCTGTTCTGATGAGGTCAAGTGATACAACCATCGTTGAGAAAGAGCGAGCGAGGCAGTCTTCGCGATATACACCCGGGATGTACATAAGAATAGATGCTACCGGGAAAGACAAACAAGCAACGTGTCGGATCTATCGGAGCCTCACGAACGCCGCGTTCGCTGGTATGCTGCTTCGGGGATTACAGCTAGCGTCAGAACTGGACTCAGCAGGCATCTTTTCATCCCAGGACCGTTTCTACTATGATGTTGCGATGGGAACCATTACAGTCGTCATTCCGTCTGTAAAAACGGGGTATTATGACGGTGTGAGGGAGCATGCGATAGACGCCATCGCATGGGGATTGTTTATCGGGATTCTCCAGACAGAAGGATTCATACCTGACGCAAATGATTCCTATATCGTAACCGATAGCGTGACTGGCGATGTTGTAGATGGAGCAACGGTGAATCTGAACGAGACTATTAGTGCGGTATCAGATTCTATTGGAACGGTGAATTTCTTTGGGGTTGGAACAGGCGAGAATTATTTCAGAGTATTGGGCAACGCTAATGCAGTAGTGAAGGTAGGAGAGCATGCGCCTTGACTGCGTTACTCTATTTCCCTTACGTCAACTCGCACTTGGGAACCTCCTGAGCTTAGGGTCAGAATCTCGCCATCCGTCCTGAGGGTAGCTGGATGCTCAGAGACCTGTACCAGTTGCTTTCTCAGCAGTACTTCGGCTTTCTCATTAAGGACAACTAAAAGGGGATTGTTATATAGGGGCTTGCCCGTTTCAAGTGACACTTTCTCGACCACAACTCCAACGTAGCATCCGGCAAAGCGCACACCGGTAACAACCTCTTCCCTACTGTTACTCGACCATCGAACACTTGGCTCGCCGTCATCTATTGACGCTAATACAACGGCATTACGTTCGGTAAAGACAACTCGATTCTCCTCCTCATCAAAATCCGCATAGCGGAATATTCCATGGAACATTTTTTGCATTTTACCATCTTTATCGAGCAGCGTTGTGGAACGCTCGATCCTATCATCGCTTGTGTATGAACCGGCAAGGACATATCCACTATTTGCTGAGAGAAGAATCTCAGCTGCTATCTTCAAGTCAAGCGAAACATCCCAGAATTGGTTTCCTTCGAGATCGGTCAGCAACACCCTTGCACGAGGAGCCGACGGCTCCGAGATCAAGAAAGCTGCCCGCTCACCGGCAATCGAGCACTTGAGAATCCGTTCGTATTCCGGTTTTTCGCCGACAAAAGGCAATACGGTGCTCACGACATCGCCTTTACCATTGTAGAATTCAATCCATCCTTCGAAAGGGCTATACACAACGGAGCGTCCGCCAACATCGGATATCTGAATTGCTGGATACTGCACATCGAATGGAACCTCCTTGGAAATCTTATATTGCATAGTCCCGACCTGATCATAAACAGTAGCCTTCCACGAATTTCCCTCGGGCCATCTCTTTGCTTTTGCTTCTATTTCAACCTCAGCGTAATAATTTCCGCTGCGTGAACTTTGGGTCCATGAAAAACAACTCAGCGATAGAACAAGTGCTGATGTTAGAATCGTTCTGAACATTAGTTTGCGACCATTTCTGCTTTGCTGAATCGATTGTTCATTTATCGCAACAAGAGCATTTTCTTCGTCTGAACAAAACTCTTAAGTTCTGTGTCAGATCCTTTCGCCTCCAGTCTATATACATACACACCAGATGCAAGGTTTGTTCCACCGAAAATCACTCGGTATCTTCCGGCTTTTTGAGTTTCCTCCACAAGGTTTGCCACTTCGCGTCCCAGGATATCAAATACTTTGATTTGCACAAAAGATGTCGCTGGCAAGCTGTACTCAATGTTTGTGCTCGGATTGAATGGGTTCGGATAATTTTGCAGGAGTTGGTATACGCGAGGGATCCCTCCTTGCGATATATCTTCTTCAATCCCGGTCAGGATTTCAAAATACTCATACACTCTTGTCATCACGGTATCGCGGGCGGCTTTGGTCGTGATGGTTTCGAATGGAAAGCCGATGTACACGACTGCTCCAGGTTGGCTGCCACTCGGGAACACACCTCTGAATCCCACTCCTGCGTATCTGGGATTGCCCACTGGACCATAATGCAGCACTACACTGGATCCATTCTCGGGAGCAATGAAGTCTGGCCAATCCTCTTCATAAGGAGAACCCTCCGCAACGACGCCGTAACGAAGATTCACGTTTTCAAACGCAGTCGCGAGTGCACCATTCACAGTGTATATACCTGCATCATCTCCGACGTAACTGGCCTTGAGATACTCGTGAAGGAAATCCCTGTCTGCCTGCGTTGGCCCGGTTGGTCTGTCGAGATCCCATGCAACCTCCGATCCGCTAACAAATAGTTTGCCTCCACTCTGGAGGAAGGTCTTTACAAGAGCCTGCTCGTTCGTATCAAACGTTTCATCATTCGTTGACTCATCGCCAAGCACCCAGATCACTACTTGATAATTCTGCATTGACACTGACCCATCAAGCAGGGCGTCATTCGAGCAAGTGCTGAAATCAAGCGGCATTGAAAACCCGTGCGTCATTGCAAACGGATGAGATGGCTCATGATAACTCCCCGACGTTTGCGTTCGATCAAACCCGTCGACAATCAGAGTTTTGATGCTCGAGGTATTAAGTCTCACACCGTACACATCGCTATATTCGCTGACATTTGTTGGTGAAGCAGAGTCGATAGCCGCAAGCCGGAAAAAAATAGTGCCTGAGGTAACATTGTCATAGGATATCGAAGTCGCTGCGGGTCCGAGCCTAGATTCGCCATCTTTCAAGATCCATGTTACGCCATCGAGTGTAAAATACAACCTATAGCCACGAAGGTCCGGCTCCGTATTGGGATCCCACGTAACTGTGATTCGGTCCGTGCCGTCGTTCTCAACTGATTTCAGGAGAGGAAGTGCCGGTGCTATGAGGTCGCCGCGCTCAACCTCGACAGGTACGTACACAGTATCGGTCAATCCTCGTGTGTCCTCGGCGAAGACCATCACAACGTAATCGCCGATCGGCAATGTAAGTGTATTCCATGCGTTGAAATTCACAACCTGACTGCCATTAATGAAATCAGCGCCATCACCGTTAGTGATGATGTAGATATGAGTCGAAACATCAGAGCCGGGAGCAAACACTCGCGCGACGTAAGAGTTATCGGGCTTCCTGTCAAACCTGTAGCGCACTCCAGCCGACGGAGGTTCATAGGCAACGGTCGACGTATCTGCTGAAAGAATCTCATAACCTACAATGTATGTTCCATTATTTGTTGTCGAAGGTCTGATTTGAGAAGGATCAGACGCGTTGGTTTCGGCCACATGGACACGTATGTCAACCGCACCGCTCACCCTGCCAAGAAGAAATTCCGTGTTTGTATCGTCAACAAAAAATCGAACCGACACTATGTTAGGCGGGTAGGTGTCAAGATAAGGCGTGAGTCCTCCGATGGGTCTGATAGCATTGATTTCCGAGCCGACGAAGCCATGTGTGAAATGGACATGCCCCAATCCCGGCAAGATGTTCCCCAAGATTGTCTGGTATGCATAGACAGAATCGCCAACATCAAGCAGCGGATTGGGACCAATATGAACATACGCATCGCTCTTAATTAATCCGCTAACATTGTATCGCACCCGCACCCAAGCGTTATTACCATAGCCTGATACTGTTCCGATAGTTGCTACTGTTCCGTCGTAGACAGGATACACTGGTGATCCATCGGCCTTGGGAATATCAGCGCCATTGTGGAAATGATCGCTTGACCCGGTGTTGCGGAACTCGCAGAACGTCCCGGTAAGCTCGTGCGAGGTGAAGAAAGGCGTGACCGGCCAGCCGTGGCGCGTCGTATCGATTTGGGCCAAGGCACTCGATGATGCGATGAGGAGATATGTTAGAATTACGCGGAACAACAGAGCACAGAAATAGTTACAACAGTAATACTATCAAAAAGACACCTCTTTATCAACACGGACGTCTCTGTTGAACTTTGCTGATGGAATCGACATATTCGAAGAGTCATGTGATCCACCAAGCTTATGATTGTTACCACTCTTCTTTTGTCGCTGAATTTTGTTTTAGCAACACAGGACTCGAACCAAGTCGAGCGAAAAGGAGAACATCAGGTTCAGATGGAGCAGCAACGTACCTCAGTTCTTATGAGGGATACTTCAATTTCCCGCTTTGCGGAGGGAATCGATCTTGTAGGCAACGGTAGGTATGAGGAGGCTGTGAGGGTCTTCAAGGAGATCACTGCAGAGTATCCAAACAACTCAAGAGCTTACTTCAACCTTGGTGTCATCTATAAGTATTTGCGCCACTACGAGTGTGCAAATATAGTGCTACGCAAGGCTTACGAGCTCAATGAAGATCCCCGTTACAACGAAGTGTTACAGGAAGTGCGCAACATAGATGCTGGAAGAAAGAAAAACCCATAACGGATCATAGCCATTCGGTCTAGATGGTGCTCCCGCGCAGACTCAAGCCTCTCCTTTGTGAGCCTTCTTACCGAGAAAACCTTTCAGGCTCATGGCATTCTTGACCGCGTAGCCATCTGCATCGTTGTTGAAGTAAATGTACACGTCCTTCCCTTCTTCAAGCCAGGTACCGATCCGCTTCGCATCTCGCTTCAAACTTGAATCAGGATAATTGGAGGCATAGAGGTTTTCGGGACCGTGACGACGAACGAAAACGAAGTTCGCAGTCACGGGACCTTCCACAGCCAACCCAGGCCAATCAGCTAACACAAGCGAGACGTTGTGCTTGCGCAGAACCTCAAAACATTCGTCACAATGCCACGATTCGTGTCTCACTTCTAACGCTGAGCGTAAGCCAGGAACAATCTTCTGTCGGCTCACGAATTCAAACAAATGCTCAATCCGGTCTTTGTTGAATTTCCAAAAAGGTGGCAGTTGAAATAGAACTACACCGAGCTTCTCGCGTAGGCCGCAGGCGTTTTTGAGAAAGAGAGCGACGTGTCTTTCTGGTTCTTTCAGCTTTTTCATGTGTGTGATAAAGCGGTTGGCCTTTACAGCGAAAGTGAAGTTGTCCGGCGTTGTCTTTCGCCAGTCTTCAAACACGCGCTTTTCCGGCAGATGGTAGAATGTGTTGTTAACTTCCACCGTGCCGAAGTACTGGCAATAATGACTGAGCCAGTGAGATTGCTTCATCCCCGCGGGGTAGAACACCCCGCCGGACCAGTGTTTGTAGTTCCAGCCACTTGTGCCAAGGAAGAGACGGACTGACATTCTGCTGATCTTCGGACCTTTCAGCTACCAGCAAATCATTTGAGCAACAGCATTTTCTTCACAGCGACAAAATCATGTACCTGCAATCGATAGAAGTAAACGCCGCTCGCCATATTCCTTCCATCCAACTTCACTGCATACCGCCCCTGTACTTGATGTTCATCCACCAACGTGACAACTTCTCTCCCGAGAACGTCATATACTTTAAGCGTCACGTTTCCAGCCTGCGGTATTTGATAGCTTAGTGTCGTTGTTGGGTTAAATGGGTTGGGATAGTTG
>JAPUKJ010000096.1 GCA_027295705.1 Ignavibacteria bacterium
TGAAATAAAAAACCCCTTGCAAATACAAGGGGCCTTTTGCTCCGCGAGCAGGACTCGAACCTGCAACCCTGCGGTTAACAGCCGCATGCTCTACCATTGAGCTATCGCGGAATGATATTTTCAAAAAAACATCTTATCCAAACCTGCATCCCGACTCTGTCGGGATAACAGCCGAATGTCCTGGCACAGTCGGGACTATAGTGGAATAAGAAACTGAATCTGTAGTTACATCTAGGGGTCGCTCTAATATATCGACATGGGCTCAAAATGTCAATCCAGAGTATGCCGGAGTCGCTCAGTTGAACTTACCTTATTGTTAGCACAAGCTTCGGAAAGCTCGCGTTAAGGAACGAACAATTGCACGATATAGTATGTTGCAGCAGCTACGCTAGCCGATGCGGGAATTGTCAGAACCCATGCCCACACCATTTTGCCCGCAATCCCCCACCGGACCGCTGAAAGTCTTCGTGTTGATCCAACGCCCATTATGGTACCCGCAATTGTATGAGTTGTACTTACGGGTATTCCAGCAATTGCAGTTCCGAACAGTATCAAAGCACCTGCAGTCTCTGCGCAGAAGCCATGAACGGGAGTCAAATGAGTTAACCTCATCCCCATTGTGCGTATAACCTTCCACCCACCGAAATATGTCCCCAAACCAATAGCCAGGTAGGCTGCTAGCATTACCCACACAGGAATATAGAATTCATCGCCAAGATATCCAGTTGTATACAACATAAGGGCAATAATCCCCATGGTTTTTTGTGCATCATTTGTTCCATGACCCATGCTGTACGCGGCAGAGGAGAGCAGTTGTCCTACCCTAAAACTCCGGTCTACTTTTTTTGGTACCAATTTGCGGGAAGCCCAGAGTACACCGACCATAAACAAGAATCCCAGAACCATTCCAATTAGGGGTGCAAGAAAGATGAATAACATCACCTTGGTAAGCGAACCATAGACGAGTGAACCCAATCCAGCCTTAGCGAGACCCGCACCAGCCAACCCACCTATGAGAGCATGCGATACACTAATCGGAAGCCCGTAGCGCGTACAGACATGTGTCCAAAGAATTGCGCCAATGAGCGCTGATAAAATCAAATACTCGTTTACAACTGCAATATCCACGATGCCTTTACCGATCGTTTTTGCGACATTAACGCCAAAGCCAAATCCAGCTGCAACGTTGAAGAAGGCTGCCCACAGGACGGCGAGTCGTGGCGATAGGACCTGTGTAGATACAATAGTCGCTATAGAATTTGCTGCATCGTTCATGCCGTTGAGAAAATCAAACAAGAGTGCCAAGAGGACCACAACGATGACGATTGTCAGCATCAGAGAAGCCTGTAAGGAGAGAATTCCTGCGGAGAGACTGTTACAGCAGTTCGGACGACCATACGCTATGCGTTCTTTACGATGATGCTTTCGATAACATTCGCTGCATCCTCGCACTGATCCGTGGCCGTCTCCAGACTATCAAGCAATTCCTTAGTTTTGATTAGTCGGATTGGATCTTTGCAATGATCAAAAAGATCTGCAATTGCACGCTCGTACAAATCATCTGCCTCATTCTCAATGCTGTGGATTTTCACAAGGCACTCGCGGATGCTCTCAACATTCTTGAGATCGCGCAAGGAGGGAATCGCTTTGTGTAGCTCATCCACAGACTCATATATCATGATGGAGAGCTGTTCTTGTTCATTTGATATATTTTCCACGCGATACAATATGATCCGTGTGGCAGCTTCCTGGATATAGTCTAGTATGTCGTCAAGCTTTGTGGCAAGTGTGTGGATATCCTCCCGGTCAAATGGGGTTATAAAGGTCGAGCCAAGGTCTGACAAGATTTGGTGAGTTATGACATCTCCCTTGTGCTCGAGCTCATCTATCTTCCTTATCTTTTGGACCCGCTCACCTTGAGAGATTGAGTTGGACATCAATTCTTTACATACCCTAGCAGCTTCGAGAAGGTTGCTCACATCATTCTTAAAATAAACGAAGAACTTGTCCTCCCTAGGCAGCAACACTTTTAGTAAGCTATCGACTTTCATAAAATATCGGCTCCTTGCTAATTAATTATGTGATAGACCAATGGAACAATTAGGCGATGTTCTTCAACGCCCCTTTAAGCAAATCCCAGAATTTCTGCCCCGTTGCCTAGAGTCGCGCCGCTCGCCTTCACGTAACCGTCTGCCCGCACGAGCTCAATGCCCTCACGGTCGAAATCATGCGTCAGGTCCCGGTTCTTCTCACACACCATGTCGAGGTGACTTTGAAGGGCGACCATTTGCGAATCCGCTTTGCCGGGAGAAGCAGCCTTGCGCACAACAACATTCCCCGTGTTGTCCTCCCTAACTTCAAGGTCATGTTTCCGCGCAAGCTCAATGACGTGGGCCGCTATCTTCCTTTCATTCTTCGAAGGACGTGGTATTTCAGAAATCCGCCCAAAATGATCCCAAATTGGCTTGGGCTCAAGTAATGTAATTGCAGCAGACAAAAATTGAATCTCCTAAGTGATGAACGCGGGACAACTTTCGGGGCGAAATATAATGGAAATTCCGGCAGCTTGCAAGGTCAGGAGCAACTGCCGCACTACGGCTAACTGAGCTAATTCTACTGAAAAATAGAATCATTATAGGGCCAAGATTTCCGAAAAAACTACTCTGTCATGACTCTTCTTCTCTTCAGTTTCTTCTCAGCATGGAGCTTCTTCGATTTGATTCGCTTGTCAAGTGCTGCCGCAGATGGTTTTGTGGGAAGTCGTTTTTTTCTAGGTTTCAGTGCAGCCCTCAAGATCGCCGTCAATCGTTTTATTGCTTTCTCACGGTTAAGCCATTGGCTTCGTGATTCGTCGACTACGACGCGTAGAATTCCATCCTTGCCAATGCGAGATTTCAAAGACGATAATATGTTCTGCTTCTGCGTCCCGTTAAGATTCGGAGAATGTTGGACGTCAAACAGTAATTCCACTCGAGTAGACACTTTGTTAACGTTTTGGCCTCCTGGCCCACCACTACGATGAAATCGAAACCGTATCTCATTTTCAGAAATGGACAGGGCTTCTGTTATAGAAAATAGCCGTGGCACTGGTAAAAGAATCTAGCCGTTCATACTTGACGAAAGTTTCAATCTTATGCAGCGATTGTTTGGAATTCTCCGATCTTCTCCGTACAATTCAGAACAAGCCGAGAATTTTCTGACCGAGATCCACCGTTGAACATCCCCGCTGGCAAAACTTTTTTTGTAGAACTGGAGGAAAGCACTGGTATCGGCACCTCATGGATCGTGAGGGTCTACAGAAAGACTTTCCTATTCAAAAAACGCATAAGCTCCGACTGGTTTCTCGACGGTGATCAGGCAAGGACATTTGCTGAGCAACTCGCCCGCGAGCTAAGCAACCGAGGCTCAGGAACAACCATAAAGGAGCGAGAGCCGGGATGGACTCTGCATCGCCCCCCTCGTTAGCCCCCGCCAGTCCCCCTTCGATCACTGCCTTTGACGCCTGAATATCTTGATTTGCCAGGTAAAGGTCGTATCGGCGAAGGCCTCGCTGAGGCCGCACCTGGTAATAGCACGATCGAGGTCCACGGTATCGTGATAGTATGGATGGAAGGACCAATGCAGCAACTCACCAAGCCAGGCCGCTGACCTGAACACCAATTTGTTGAGAAGTGAATTACGAGGATACGACACAGCATAGATGTCGGTGGTCTTTTCAGCCGCCCTCGAAATAAGTTCGTTATGGTTCGGATAGCAACACAGAACTTTGTCGAGAATGACAATATCGGTTGCCGTAATCTCACCGTTCAAACTAACGAAATCCCCCTGGTGATGCCGTACTCGAGCATCAAGGCCCATTTCCTCCGCTAGGTTCTTCGCCGCCAAAATCATGCCTTCCGAGATCTCAACGCCTTGAGCGTTTGCAGCGCCGCGCTTCAATAGCATAAGGTATAAACCCCCTACACCGGAGCCAATTTCAAGAAGAGACTTCGACTGAATCCCAATCCGGCACAAAGCGTCAAAGATACACTTTGATGGCTTGTCTAGTCCTTTCCTGCGGAAAGTCTTTGCGTATCTCTTTGCGTGTTTTGTAAAGAACTTGTTCGTCCCATTCGAAGAACAACAAGACATGCGCTTACCCTCTAGACAATGTAACCATGCATGGTTAGTTGGATTCCCGCACTTTATGCACGATTCGCCGCAGTTGAAAAAAAATCCACTTCAAATGATACCATATCTACACATCTGTACTTGGCACGGAGCTTGACCCTTGTGTTGCAGGTTTGACAAGCTCTTGAATCGCCAAAATGTAATATAAAATAAGGGGGATTAATATGAAACGGTTCTCAATGTGGTCTTTGACTATTATCACCGCAGGGCTTATCTCGATTGCCCGCGTATCATACGGAGGCGGTAGAGTCGTTGTGGGGGTGAAGATTGCGCCACCTCCACCTCGTCACGAGGTGGTCGTGGTACGCACC
>JAPUKJ010000097.1 GCA_027295705.1 Ignavibacteria bacterium
CTTGGCTAGCTCCTTGCCCGGGCTCTCTGCCATGACAAAATTCTCGCCAACCATCACAGCGTGAACGCCATGCTTGATCAACTGCTCAATGTCTTTGTGGAACTCAATCCCCCCTTCACTCACCACTTGCACGTGAGGTGGAATATACTTCTTTAATCGAAAAGTTGTAGTCAGATCGGCTTCAAATGTCATCAGGTCCCTATTGTTGATACCCACAAGGCTTACGATCTCAAAACTTAATGACTCAATCTCTTCCTCATTGTGGACCTCTACAAGACACTCCAGGCCAAGTTCACGCGCTTCCAGAAAAAGGTCATGCAGCATGTACGGATCAAGCGCCGCCGCAATCAGGAGTACCGCATCGGCTCCACACGCTTTCGTTTCGTAGAGCTGGAACGTATCGATAACATAATCCCTTCTCAGAATGGGAACGGACACAAAGTGTCTGATGCGGTCGATATTATCGATATGGCCCTGAAAGAACTTGTAATCAGTTAAGACTGAAAGGGCACTTGCGCCGACCTTCAGGTACTCTCTGGCTAACGCAAGCGGTTCAAAGTCTTTTCGCAACTCCTTCCTCGATGGCTCAGTCCTTCTGATTTCCCCAATAATAGCAAGGTGCCTATCCTGGAGCGCACTGATGAGTGAGAGCCGGCGGTAGGAAAACTTCGGCATGTCTTCGAGCTGGACTCGGAGAATCTTCCTCTTTTTTGCTGCAACCTCGTCACGCTTGTGGGCGAGAATTGTTTCAAGAAAATTCATACCGATTGATACGCGGGATAAGCCTGTTCAAGGTCTCAAATGCCCATCCAGGAGATTTTTCTGTCGTCTCACTGCAATGCCGGATAGTCACGTGCTCGCCCTTGAAACACCAAACAATATACTGCTTCGGCGGCATAATTGCACCATTCTGTAGTTTCTTAAAGGGGTGAATTCTTCTTCGGTAGCAAAAAGGAAGGCGCAACCTATCCAGGAACTATCATAATAAAGACGATTGCTGGAGGATTAAGAATCGTATGAGAACGGGATAACTACTTACAAATGAGAATTGATATAACAGGCATAGCACACTTTGACAATTGGCAACAACCAACCTTGGCACCTTCACAGCCAAGAGAAAAAATCTGCCGGGGCCTGAAGCGGAACGCTCTAGCTCCTCCGACTAAAGGCTCCCGGCAAAACAAACTCTCTAAATCAGCCAATCAGAACTCCGTCAGCTTATTTGTTCTTCCGGGTCTTGTAGTTGTCATACTGAATCGATTTTTTTGCTTTATTGACATCGTCCCTGTTTTGCCTTAGCGTGTCTGAATACTCTTCAAGCTTCGCTTCTTGTTCACGGATGGCCTTTCCGGCTGCCCCCACCGATGCTGCCGCTGGCGAGGCGATTATAACACTGCGTGCGTCACTTAATTGCTTAGCCGCATCCTCTTCCCTTCCTTCATCAAGGGCCTTCATCGCTTGCTCAACCATGCGTGTTGACACAGCTACATCGGCTTTGGCCTGTGCATCCAAATCACGGTTCTTCTCAATGACGGCAGTGTTTTTGGTATAATTCACACTCACTTTGAAAGGCCGGACATGGCCAACATCTGCATCGCCTCCGTCGAAATTGAGTGTACCTCGGGCCACAAGCAGAGAGCCCTTACCTGGGGCGATCTGAACCTCGACCGTCAATTCCCGCCGCTCGTTTGAGTAAAGATCCCCAACCTGTATGACGTATCGATTGTTCCGAGTGGTGAACTCACATCCGATGATGTCCATAACCTGTACCCCCTGCCCAAGGGTTAATTCAATCGAAGCGTTCTGAGCAAGCACAGACGAAAGTGTGTTGAATTCCTCAGACATTATCGAGGCAAGGCTGTTCGGGCTTTCAATGAAATAGTAATTCCCCCCGCCGCTTTCGGCTAGACCTACCATCAGATTTTCATTGTAATTGAGCCCAACACCCATGGTCGTCAGCGAAATAGATTTCGATCTGTTTTTGCTGGCTATTCTGTTCAACCTATGTAGATTAATGATCCCCCGGTTTGCAAGCCCATCGGATAGCAGAATGACTCGGTTCACGTATTCCTTGTCCAAGTTTCGTTCCACCTGTTGGAATCCTTCGATCATCCCGCCGCCAAGATTTGTCGCCCCACGAGGGTATACACTGTCGACAAGTCGTTTCAGCTTCTTCCTGTTTCCGACCCGTTTTGCTGGGCGCAAAACTTCAATGGCATCGTCATAGATCACAATTGAAAGAATATCTTCACTCCGCAATTGATCGATCAAATTGTGTAACGCAGACTTTGCGTAGTCGATTTTCCCTTGATCGGCCATCGAGCCGCTGCGGTCCAACACTACAGAGACGTTCATCGGTCGGCGGTGAACGGGACGGAAATCGGATGTTGATATCGCAATCTGCAGGTACGCTGTCCCACCGCGATGAGAAATGTACGGATAGTTTATGGAGCCTTCGAACGTTATGAAAGCTTCGGTCGGGCGAGAAGACTTTGCCTTCAAATGTGGCTGGAAAATCAAGGCACCAAAAAGTATTGTCAACAATGCTGCTCTGTGTTTCATGGCTCCCACCTCTATCGTGATTGGATGATTAGTTGATTTAGTCATTGATAAATTGAGTCTTGAGCTCAAATCGCTGTTTTCCGAAAACCTGCTTGCACGTTTACCATGAGTAACGAATTGTATATCGAACAGTTTTTTCCTCATCCTTACCGATCTTAACTGGGAATTTTATGGTCATCTGATCAACTTTCTCCCACTTCGCAGTGCTACCGAGGATCTCCCATTGGCTCCAACGCCACGGATGCTCGTACACTTGCACCTCCACTGACTCCTTCTTGTGGTTGCGCACCTTGATCTCAATGGTCTCCTCGACAATCCTTCCAGAAGCAAATGATTTGAAATCCTTCTGGACACGTTCGCCAACAATATCAAAGGCATTCCCCAGGTAGAGACGCACTTCTTCGTCTTTTGGTGTATGGTCGATTTGGTCTTCGCCGATGAATTGTTCTTTTCCATCATCGTCTCGCTTGTAGACGCGCACCTTACCCTTTGGAAGCGGTATACCCAGGCCGGATTCGTCATCATTCATGAATGTCACATACACTCCAACTTTGGGATTGGATTGCTGACCAAAACTGCCTTGCGACCGATATGAGTAGTTGTTGTACCAGTAACGCCACTGATCGGCAAGACCGTCATAAATAAATACCTTTTTCGAAGACACATCATTGCTTGAAGTCAACTCGATCTGCTTCGTTTCATTGTTATTAAGATCAGTCCGGCGCTTCAACGAATAGAGTTTGTACTCAAACAATTCGCTTTGTTTGAATTGAGATCCCGATGCATCCAAGGCCATTTTACTCATAGCCTTCCTGTGTCCATTGAGCATCCCCTTCTTCATAATGTTCACATCACCAGCAACAAGCTTAAGCCCGGCATTGTTGAACGATGTCCCTGAGTGGTTCGTCAACGTCACCCAGCCCGTGAGGTCAAGCTTCGTGTCATCCTTATCAAGCAACGCCACGTAGTTACACATCCATGAGAGCTGGCCCGCGAGGTAGCTTATTTCGGTTGCATGTTTTCCCTCGCGTGAATTTGACACGAGCCACTCGAGCTGTGGTTTGAGGATGAGACCTTCGGGTAAACTCGGAAGCACAAGACGCCCACTCGGATTGACCTCGATCTTCCCGTTTATTTCCACAATCATCCCACCGATACTTGAAAAGTTCGGAATAGAGGAACCGTAACGAGGCTGCTGGACATAACCAGTCGAAAGGAGCTTCCCGAACACAGAGTATTCTTTCTTTGTCTCCGGATCGATTCGAATAAATTCAACTTCCTTGTCAATGTATTTCGAGAGCAGCCTCGCTTGATGAACAAGGTCATACTGATAGTTCTGCTCCAGCACCCTCACAGCTGATGGATCAGTCAGGCTTACAAAATGGAGTGACGTCCCATCAATGGTAGCTGGAATATCGGGAACCACAAGACGACTGAGGCCGCTTGGCACATCGATGACCCGTTCTTCACGGATGAGGGAAAGATTCTGATTGTAGATTGTGAGGTCAACTGATGTGCGTTCGGCCGCCGTTGACTTCAGCAGGGATTGTCCGAAGACTTCCGTTGCGCCAACACTTGTGGCCAACAGCCAGGCAGCCATAATCAGAACTCGTTTCATGAGACTTTCCTCCAATTGAATTATGATGTCGTTATTTGTACCTTTTTTTTGATTCACCTCTTGACGGTTAATGTCATTAACTACTGAAAGGTAAATGAGTCCGCCTCTCTTTTTCTTGAGTAGCGATGCCCGGGTTATTGATCTCATCAAAAAGGGGGACGAAGAAGCGTTGGTGATTCTCTATGAGGCGAATCGGAGGCCCATTACTTCGTTTGTAGTGAGAAACAGCGGCAACCCGCAAGATGCGGAGGACATGCTACAGGAGGCCCTCGTTGTCCTGTGGGAGCGTGTTCGTGCTGGTAAATTCGAGTATACGGCGCAACTGGGTACGTTCATTTTCGCGACTGTGAAGAATATGTGGCTCAGGCAGCTCGCTCGATTGCGAAGAGAAGTGCCATCTGAGCTTGATCCTGATACAAATCCAGCAAATGGAGTCTCAGCACTGGAAATGATGATTGAGGACGAGCAGGCTTCACTCGTGAGAGAAGCCCTCGATAAGTTGGGAGAACCGTGCCGGAAGTTGCTGCTATTGTTCTACTGGGAAGAACTATCGATGGAACAAATTGCAGAACAACTGGGCTTTGCGAATGCCGAGACAGCAAAATCGAAAAAGTACCAGTGCAAGAAATCACTGGAAAAATTATTGAAAGAGTACCGGGAAGCCTTATGAAACAGACGGAAGAGACTCACTGGACGGAAAATACCGACAAACTCGAACGCTTTGTACTTGATCGGCTCGACCCTGCTGAACGAAGCGAGCTCGAAAACCATCTCCGCACGTGCGAGACCTGTCTAGAAGCGGTACGCGCTGAGCAACAGATCGTGACAGGTGTGCGCAGGCTTGGCCGAGATGAACTGAAGTTGCGATTGAAGCAGCACATTGAAAGCAGGGCAACCCAGAGGATACCGTGGCGGCAGATTGCAAGCGTCGCCGCTGTCGTTGCAATCACTGTCAGTGTGGGGATTTACAGAGGGTGGTTCGTATCAGAGGAACAGTATCCAGAAAGCATGACTGAAAAATTGCAAACGACAG
>JAPUKJ010000098.1 GCA_027295705.1 Ignavibacteria bacterium
AACATGGCCTGCATCCGGACGCGTACGAAGAGTGGATGGGGAGTCTGGAAGTTCCCTACCTAGATTGGAATCACGGTAACGTGGGGAACATCATCGATCCATACAACTCAGACAACGATCCATTGCACTACCTGTTGTACACAATGCAGCAACAGGCCGACCATTTCGGCAGCGGCGGACCGCTCGCTTGTGACGGTGATGACATCATTGGCGGCGACCCTCGTCCAGAAGAATTCAATTTTCTTGATTCACTTGATTTAGTATCTTTAGGCCCACCAACCGATTGCGGAGGTCCGTTCCCTCTTCCCAACCTCCAAAACATCAGGGACAGGACCTTTCCCTACGCAATTCGAGCAACGGCCGGTCTGCTATACTGGTTCGCCCGTGAGACACAGCTCATTGTGACCGATGTCCCGCCAAGGGGACAGGCGATTCCGGATGCAGTCGCCCTAAAGCAGAACTACCCCAACCCTTTCAACCCGAGCACTACGATTGAGTTTTCTCTGCCTCGTGCTAGCTATGTGACGCTGAAGGTGTTCAACATCTTAGGTGAAGTGGTGGCATCGCTTGTAAATGAAGAGTTGAATGTAGGTACATACACCACACAGTGGAATGCAAGTGGTATGGCAAGCGGGGTGTATCTATATCGCTTGCACACTGGAGATTTTATTGATACGAAGAAGTTGCTGCTGCTGAAATAGGTATCGTCCTAACCATGGCCCAACACTTTGTTACTAGTGATATTCTTTTATCCTGATTAGATTATTTTTTTGATCGATCACGAGAGCTTTGTCTTTGAAGAAGCCTTGCCCTATTTGACCGGACTCCAGATCAATTATGCTTACTATCGGGTCTAAAAGCGTTACCCCAGCAAATTGGATTTCACCTTTAAGCTTTCCTTCATAAATATCAACCGTTCTGTCTACAAGCCTTGCCTTGTGCTTAACGACAGGTGTTGATTCAAACTCTAACCTATCTGCAACGTCTTTTGGCAATGTCACCATCCCAGGCGAACCTGTATCAAGATGCAGTGGATAATTCTTCCCATTTATTTTGACTATAATCTCTATTATATTCTCTGAGTATCTGTATTGGATTGTATTCGGCTCCTCAATGTTAAGCTCGCCAGGTTCAAAGGAGATACTTTCAGATTCATAATCGATTGTTAGCAATACGTTTGAGAAGTGACGATAGCTCAAAATCCCTGCCATACTAGCTCCCATGACAAAAGCACCCGAAAGGTCTAATATTGTAAGTCCAACATCAGTTAATAGTGCGTCACCAAAGAGCATTGAATCTGCTTTTACAATGTCAGCTTCAAACCCTTCTCCTCCTGGGGTACTCACCGAATCCGTTCCTATAACAAGGAGGTTCAGCTTTTCAGCCACTGTTTTATCAATGACAGATCCACCAGCTCCGGTATCGAGAATGAAGGAATACGGTCCTTGTCCGTTTATCGTTAAGGCTACAGCCGCTTTACCAGCTACAAAAGACATTGGAATTTCTACGCGATTCAATTGTAATCTCACCAATGCAATATCCTCATGGGAGGATTGAGCCAATGCAGATTGGAACAAAATACCAACCATTGTGAAGAATGGTAATAAGGATTCTGCTTGTTTGATAATTCTCTGATTCATCAATTCGCTGCTGAAGCGTCCTCAACTAGGAAAATAGTGGGGCAATATTTTTCGGTGTATAACATAGTGATTATTCTGAACTGTCACGTTACAACGCAACACCGATCACATATCATACACCTCAGTGTTACCTCATTTCGTTATATCGGTGTGGAAATATACAGCAATTCACTGGAAGGGGCAACCCAACGATGGAAACCAAGACTTGTTCCGTTTTGTTGTCACGGATGCCGCCACATCGTAAGACTTGTTGGCCTTTTTTTGTTCTGAGTGACACTCATTGTTTGCGATTGTGAAATGATGTAGATTTAAGCGGGATGAACTAGATCAGCACGCATCAGATGTAAACACTCCGCTCACGATTCCACCGACTGAGCAAACCGAACATCGCTCCAACAACATTCCCCCCAGTGGCAAAGGGGATCCCCGATAGGGGTTAGAGACTTGGGGACAAGCGAGTGTTTTCTTTGCCAACTAAACAAACTGCTCCACAGGATCAATACCCTCTTTGAAGAGTGATGAGTCAGTTATTGGACAAAAGTTACTGCGGTTACGTTTGGATGTCCGTTTTGCTCATCTTCCTCAAGCTGTCGTAGCGACAGATATGGCAAGTAAATGTTTCGCATGTCGCCCCCAGAATAAGCACTTGATTTTTTCGAGGGGGACACTTACCTTGCCTGCGGTTGAGTTGAGTGGGAGCACCCCACTTGTCGCTCCCATCTCTAGACCCCGTTCGACGTACAGCACAATTCACTTTCTCACAGCCAACTACATTAAATCCATAGATGCATAAGTATATTTCGTTGAAAACGGATCGAGAATTTTCTAGGCGCAGAAATACCCGCCTGATCTGTTGCTTGTGAAGTCACTAAGCATGGAGGTGTGACATGAGAATAAACCCTTTCCGCGTCCTGGCAGTAGTACTGTGCCTGTCAATGGTTGCATCGAATATCCTACCATCGGCTTACGGTCAGGAACTCGTCTTTCTGAATCAGGAAAAGGTGCAAGAGATTGCACTGATTGACCCGGACTTTCACATGCAACGTGTTGTCGAGCGCAACATGAACTTCGATGGCGTGTTGCTAACCTCAAAAGCTGATAGATCACTTCAATTTGCGTTGTTGGATGAAAACCAATCTGTGGTATGGCAAGGGAGATCTAGGTCTTCATGGGTAATCGTTGCTGAGAGCGCACCTCGGATGGCCATGATCGGGAAGAAGGAAAGGGAAGGCTATGGCGCTGGGTTGGGCAGAACAATATTCTGGGGGGTTGACGTACTGGACTTCTCCGGAAACTTGATTTACCGGTTGGATGATACTGGACCCATTGGTCAAGCGTTTCTCTCTCCCGAGGGTGAGTTGCTCTTATCTACTGCCACAGACTTGCGATTATACGACCCGGACGGCAAACTTCTATGGAAGAAAGCCAATCCTCCAGCCGATGCGCAGTTTGTCGGTGATGGGCGCTATGTCAAAACGTATTCCCCAGGAGGATCACTGAGTTCGTTTACACTCAGGCTTCTCAAGACATCGAGTGGTGAGGTCATCAAGGAGTGGCAATACAATCGATCAAACGAATTGTCTATTGTGGCTGTGGATCCTAAAACGAATCGACTTGTCATGTTGGAGTTTGTTGGCGGGTCGCCGCCAACATGGGATGTTGTGTTATACGAGATAGACAATTGGCAAAGTCTCGCCACGTTGAGGCAGCTAGAAGCAGGTCCCTTTTCTGCAATATGGAACCCGCAGGAAAACGGATTTGCGATTTTGTTGCGACGTCCCCGGATACAACCCGTAAAACGGCCAGGAGAAATTCTGCTTGGATTCTGGAACCTAGATGATGGCTCGCTGGTCACGCAAAGTCTGGGCCAGCAAAAAGTGGATTTTGAGAACGACCGTCTGACCTATGATCCCAGCACCAATCAGTACCAGGTCAGAATCGGTTCGACCATCTCTGTCTATGGCCATACACAGGAGTAGGTGCCAGCACGTGGTTACGCAATTCCCGAAGACACTCCACTACTAAGATGAGGAGAAAAACAATGAAAAGGCTCGACCGTGTCGGCATCATACTTGCGATAGCACTGGCCTCGTCGACTGATGCTTCTGCTCAGATTTCATGGCCACTTGGCCCGCAGAATCAGGTACACAAGATTTGGGGTACTTACGGGCAATTTTGCGGGGATCATTTTCATGAAGGGCTGGATTTACCTGCTGATAGTGGAACCGCTGTCTTAGCAGTTCAAAATGGTGAAATTGTACAATTGAAAAATATTGGGACACCGTATTTCCGCTACCTTAGCGTTGGCATCGATCCCAATCCCTTTCCTACAGCATGGGGTTATCTTCATATGAATATAGCAAATCACCCAACTCAACCAAGATCTTGGCAAGTTGGTGATGCAGTAGCTACCGGCGATACATTAGGTACAATAACAACAAGAGCAGGAATAATGGCTCATTTGCACTTTGAATACGCA
>JAPUKJ010000099.1 GCA_027295705.1 Ignavibacteria bacterium
AAATGTACGCTGCACAAATGATGGTTGGGTATATGGCATGTAGCTTGGACTCATCGCGTCCGTACGGCTTTGCTCCAACGGGTACCAAGTTGTTCGAAATCAACTTCGCAATCACCTTTCAGGCGAGCGAGCCAGTCAACTCGCGTTGAGAACGCTGTGCCGTTTGTCGTTTCAGCAAAATACAGAGCACGAAACCCGAATCGATCGGTGAAACACTGCAGCTTTCCGGGTTCCATTTTATAATAGCGAAATGCCCGTCCAGTCTTGCCAAACTGGGATTTGCATATGAGAGGATTGACTGCCAATCTTTATGCGATAAGAAAACGCAGTGATCTTCCTTTCTTTTTAATCCCCAGACCAACGACAAGCCAACCAGAGGAGTTATCGATAGCCGATTCTGCAAATGAACCAAACACGCATGTTTCTTTGATTCCACCAGCTGTTACATATAAGTCACTCGTATCGAATTGGTGGATCGGCTTGTAATGCATAGAAGCGACTCTGTCCCGCACCGCTGATGAGAGATTTTGAACAAACACTCCGAGGATCCAACTCATGGCTGAGGACACTTACTGTCTGTTGGACACAGTCTTTGCCGCACATTGTGGAAGCAAACAGCCATAGAAATATCAAAAAGACCAACTGGTGAGGGACCAGGCGCGAGGTACTCTATACTGTAAATTAACACTCATGCATCGGTTCCATACGCTGCTCGGAATGCCCCCATGGTCCGCAAAGTAAGAAGAGAAGAAGGCCCAATGTCTTTCAAGCCATTTCAATGACAGAAGACTAGTGCCTCCAAACTAGATGAATATCCAACAAAGACGCATTCCCGAAAGAGACATCGTACCTTCACTCTCAATTACACGTCCTAGTACACCAATACCCCTGCCACACGTCCAAAGCCAATGCATGCTTTCAAAGAGCAGGTGATCAATGAAATCCATGTATCCATTCATTGATGTTCACGCCGCTCCAATAATTGGCTTGATCGAATTTCACTCTTCTCACGATTCAAGGTGTTGTTGCGTTCATGGTACTCTGTCAGAACCTCACCCCTAACCTCAGCCTCTTTCATGCGACTTTGGTTTTCAGCTATCAAAGCATCAATTTTTTGTATTCGCAGCTTCGCAATGCACCGCTCCGCGACTTCCCATGGATTTGCCACTTCCGGCAAGGAGTCCATCTCGGCCCATCCCTTGCTGATCTCAAACTCACTGAACAGGAGATTCGCAATAAGGTGCTTGAGTTCCGCGTCCTCAACTTCGTTGATCAGCGAGTTTGCATCCCAATTGTCGCCGCTTTCCGTGCGCCGAACCAAAAGCCGGATCACCTGTTGGGCTTGCTGACTGGTGAACATTGCTGGCTCAAAGTTTGTTATAACAAACCTCACCATCTCATTCCCATGCTCCAACATTAGCTTCAAGAGATCACGCTCAGGAGCAGGTATGTCCGGACCTGACTGGCTCTGCCGGACGGAGCCTCGCTGTTGAATTCCGACGTCCACGTTGGAACGCGGTATGAATTGTCCCCGGGCTCTTGCCTGTCCAATTAACTTCTCGAGTTCACGGTAGAGAACGGTCTCATAAATGCCATATTTCTCCGAAACCCTTTTGACATAAAAGGATCGCTTCAGTTCGTCTTTCATCTTTGATATCGTTTCGACGATCGATCTGACTACCTGTGTTTGACCGTCGGGCGTGTCAAACAAACCTTCTGCCTGGAAGAGCATTGCCTTGAAATCAAGGAACGAAACTGCATTTTCTACCAATCGTTGAAACGCTGGACCGCCATTTTTCTTCACAAACGAATCTGGGTCTTCCCCCGATGGTAGTTCAGCTATTCTGACGTCTAGCCCATTCTCTATAATCAAATCTACGCCGCGGATGGAAGCCTTCGAGCCAGCCGAGTCTGCATCGTACACCAGCGTAATGTTCTTTGCATACCGACCGATGAGCTGAATCTGCTCCTCCGTCAATGCAGTGCCGCTCGTGGCAACGACATTTTCAACGCCAGCCTGGAAAAGAGAGATGAGATCAATGTAACCCTCCACAAGGACTGCAAATTCTTTTTCACGAATAGCATCTTTCGATTGAAAAATGCCGTAGAGGATCCGGCTCTTGTTATAAATTGGTGTCTCCGGCGAGTTCATGTACTTTCCGAGCGGATCGTCTTCACGCAATTTGCGGGCACCGAATCCTACGGTGCGCCCTGAAGTCGAAAAGAAAGGGAACATCGCACGTCCGCGGAAGCGATCGTAGTAACCGCCAGCATCCTCGCGCTTCAAGGCAAGGCCATCTTTCTCCAGTGTGGCAATGTCGATCCCCTCCCGTTCTGCGAACTTGATAAGTCCATCCCATGAATTCATTGCGTACCCGAGGCCGAATTTTCTGATCGTTTCATCCGTGAGCCCACGATGATGGAAATATTCCAATGCCAGTTTTCCCTCCACCGTATCGGTGAGGTTGTCGTAATAGTAGAGTCCGGCCTTACGACATACTATATAAAGTCCCTCGTTTTCAGTGGCTTGTGCCCGATCCTCTGGACGCTCTGCGGGGAGAGCGATACCAGCGCGGTCAGCAAGTGTCCGCAAAGCCTCAACGAAGGATACCCTTTCAAGTTCCATGACGAACGTGAAGACATTCCCGCCAACACCACAGCCAAAACAGTGATACATTTGCCTATCCGGGCTAACGTTGAAAGATGGAGTCTTTTCCTGATGAAAAGGGCAAAGTCCCACATAGTTCTTCCCTCGTTTCTTCAAGCTTACGTGCGAAGATACAACATCAACAATATCTGATGCTGTCCGAACATCGTCAATTTTTGTGTCGGGAATCCGCATGGAAGGAGGCAGAACTAATTTGAGAAACCGCGGTCTGCGCGAGGATGCTAAGTTATCTCTGTTTCGAATTTAGTCGTGGCATCAGAGGATTAGCCTACCCTACGATTTCAATCTACACAAATGGTATCAGAGAGGCAAGAAGGCTCTGCTCTCTATATGTAGGATAGTTTACTTGACAAGCCAATGGCAATCTGTTATCTTCATCTACCTAATGTGGCCTTCAAAGTGACAGAGAACAGAAGATGAAAGTACTAGCTGTTGAAGATGAGCCTGAATACCGTGATATGCTGCAAGATGTAATGAAGAGTATCGGACATTCAATTACGGTTGCCTCAAACGGTATTGAGGCTTTGAAGATAGTTGAAAGCGAGAAAATCGACGTGATAATGTCCGACGTCGTGATGCCTGGGATGAGTGGACTAGAATTTCATCAAAAGCTTCGCGCTAAACCTGAGTACGCAAACACGCCTTTCATTTTCCTCACCGGGGCAGACAAGTTGAGCGAGGTAAAAGCTGTCTGCGAACCTGATCGGGACTTGCTGCTACAAAAGCCCTTTCCGATCGACAGGCTAATTCGATTGTTTGCAGGAGGGATAAAATAACCGGCCAAAGGCACGATTCAATGCCTGAACCCATCATGATACTAGACAGATCTTCTTTCCTCTAGCCCCATCCATTACCCATCAGCGCGCGGGTTCCTGTGACTTACACATGTACCTTGTCAGGCTCGTACACCTTCTTCGGACGTGATTTCTTCCGATTGAACTTCTTTTCTACCGTAGTAGTCGGCCTCTTGATCTCCTCCTCGACATCCGGGTAGGTATAGATATCGTATTTGTAGTTCCGCAGGATGATCTGATTGCCGTTGCGACCGAGGACGTACTGTGGCAATAGAGGAATTTTCCCTCCACCGCCAGGCGCATCAATAACGAAGTAGGGAATGGCTAGACCAGAAGTATGGCCTCGCAACTTGTCCATGATGTCCAATCCCACACTTACAGGTGTGCGGAAATGATTTGCACCCTTTGTAATATCCGCCTGGTACAGATAATATGGTCGCACACGCATAAAAAGGAGTTTTCTAAACAACTCCAACATTACTTCTGGGTTATCGTTCACGCCTTTCATTAGCACAGTCTGGTTACCAACAGGAACACCGGCATCAGAGAGCATCTCGCACGCCTGCTTCGCTTCAGGAGTACATTCCCAAGGGTGGTTAAAGTGGGTGTTCACATAAATGGGGTGATACTTGCGAAGCATTTTGCAGAGCTTCGGGGTGATTCGTTGAGGAAGCACACAGGGCATCTTAGTCCCGAGGCGGATAATCTCCACGTGAGCTATGTTGCGAAGACCGGAGAGGATCTTCTCAAGCATGAAGTCCGTCAGCATTAAAGGATCCCCGCCGGAAAGGATAATATCCCGCACTTCAGGATGTTCCGCTATATAATTAATACCATCCTGAATATACTTCGTGTTTATTTTGGTGGAGTCTCCGACCTTCCGTTTGCGCGTACAGAAGCGGCAGTACATTGAGCACTGGCTGGTGGTCAGGAACAAAACACGGTCGGGGTAACGATGAACAATGCTTGGAACGGGGCTGTGAGAATCTTCCGCCAAGGGGTCTTCAGGCAACCCGTCATCTTCCAGCTCCTTTCCATCCGGAATACATTGGAGCCAGATTGGATCGTATGGATAGCGAATTAGGCTTAAGTAGTAAGGGTTTATCCGAATGTGAAAAAGTTTGTTGAGCCTGTCTGCTAACTCCCTGTCAAACCCAAATCGCTCAACGAGATCTTTTCCGCTGTCTACACTCTGTCGTAGCAGTTCCTGCCAGAGTTCCATGCGTGCCTGTTTCCTCCTTTTTTTTGCTAAGTGAGGTACTTCCCGTACACGACGACATCGTCTCCGATCTTGTAATAGTCTCTGATGCGAGAAAGTTCGGAGTACCCATGCTTTAAATAGAACGTCCGCGTCTTTTCATATCTCGGCTGTGAAGAAGTCTCCGCGATCACCAACCTCCCTTGTTTCCGTCTAACTAGATTTTCTGCGTGCATATTTAGCTCCCTCCCTATGCCCCGAGCCTGCGCAGAGGGCTTTACAGCAATCCAATATAAATCAAATGTACTCTGTGTTGCAGGGGTCGGTCCAACACAGTAATAACCCAGCACTTCCCCTTCCTCAACATATGAAAAGATGATATAATCTCGCTGCTGGGGTTTAGTCAGGGCTATATCAACAAGTTCAAGCGCAATCTCAATTTCCTGTTTGCTGAAGACACCCGTCTCAATCAATAACTGATGGATCGGTTCCTTGTCCTCAGGTTTTAGTGCTCGTATGAACCTCCGTCGAGCGGAGCCACCGACCTTGCTTGGCTCTTTCGCGATACCTCGCGGCGATTTATCGACCTCAGGCACGGTGTTCAGCATCGTTGCAATGCAGACTCAACAATTGTACCAACCATCTGTGGAAACGTAAACCCGTAGGCCATCGCCGATCGCGCAAACCCCGCATCATCGGAAAGGTCCGGGTTCGGATTAACTTCCAGCACATACAAAGCCCCGTGATCAGTCATCCTGAAATCAATACGCGCATAATCCCTACAGCCAATGATCTTGTAACAGCGAAGAGCAATGTCTTTGATCCTCGTTTCCTGTACTACCGTCAACCGTGCGGGACACACTCCGTACGTCCCATTGTACGCTACCGTACCATGCATCCACTTGGCATCGTAACTGACGATCTTGTGCATTTCGTCGGCAAGCCCTGAGAAGTCGATCTCAGATATGGGAAGAACAATTGGTGGCGTATTTCCAATGATTGCCACATTCAACTCACGCCCTAGTATATACTGTTCGACCAAGGCAGCTTGGTCGAATTCTTCGAATATATAGTGGACCCGCTTTCGCAAGCCGCTCTGATTGTATACAACAGAGTTATCATCAATGCCTACACTAGCATCTTCGTGGGACGGCTTAACAATGAGTGGAAACGATAGATTCCCATCCAGCACAATGCGATCCCCTGGGGAGAATACCTGAAATTCCGGTGTTCTAATCCCGTGATAAGACAAGACCTCTTTGACTCGCGGCTTGTTGAGAGCAATGCCAAGAGTGAGCGGACTTGCACCAGTGTAAGGAATATTCAGCAATTCGTATATGCCAGCGACGTTCATCTCTTGAATCGATTCGTTCTCGACACATTCGACAAGGTTGAAAATCAAGTCGGGTTTTTGCTTTCGAAGGTAGTCAATCAGGCGAAACAGGTCGCTGTCAACGTTCAATATGGTCGATTTGTAGCCAAGAGTATTCAGGGCAGCTCTAATCCCCTCCATCGAATCTACAACGCCAAGCTCGGAGAGATCCACCAGGTCGAGTTGTCCGTCCCGCCTGGCTTTGGTTTTTGCCTTGCGCATCGCTGCACGGTCGCGGAGATGTCCATTTTCGGACACGAATTTCTTTCGCATTGCAGTCCCGGCAACAGGTTCATTGTAGAGAACAGCAATAGGAAGCCTTTTCCCCATCTACCGCCTCTACTATTTGGTCCAGGCTTTCAATTCACACAACCTCGACAGCTCGTGGACGATTCGTCGTAGCGTAGATGCCACATCGCTCTAATGCTATATCTAGCACAGTGTTAATAAGTTCGTTATACGACATACCCACCGTACGGGCAGCTTTCGGAAAACAAGAGTTGTCCTCTTTGCGGGGAAGTATTCCAGGCAACGGATTGATCTCCAAGATGTTGGGCCTCCCCTTTGAGTCCAGTCGAATGTCAATACGCGCCCAGTCGCGACAACTCATGACACGGTAGGCATCCCTGCAGAGGATCTCTATCTCTTCCTTAGGGCTTGAACCAAGCCTAGCCGGACACTCGTATATATCGAGCGGGTTGTCGACGGTGTCCCATATCCACTTAGCTTCGTATGAATAGATAGAGTTCGCTCCAGCGGGAAGGGCGTCGAACTTCAACTCAATGATCGGAAGCAACCTTACCTTATCTCCATTTCCAAGAACGGCCACTGTAAACTCTCGGCCCGGCAAATAGTCTTCGACAAGCGCTGGCTGACCGTGGCGGACCATAGTCAACTGGACCGCTTCCAGAAGCTCCTCCGTACTCCGAACTACGCTTGAATTGTAGATCCCCTTGCTTGAGCCTTCGTGAAGTGGTTTTACTATCGCTGGAAAACTCACCTCCGCTCCGCGAATTGCTTCCATTGAGTTGATCACAGTAAACTGTGCAGTTCGCAGACGGTGATAGAATAGGATCTCCTTTGTTCTAGACTTCTCCAGGCAAAGAGAGAGGGTTAGAGGGTCAGAGCCTAGGTATGGTATTCGCAGCATCTCAAGTAGGGCAGGAATCTGAGCTTCTCGGGAGATTCCATAAAGCCCCTCGGATATATTAAATGCGAAATCTGGGCGAATTTCGAGCAATTTCTGGCATGCATGCTCGTTCGCCTCAACCATTGCGACGTCGTGCCGTTCCTCTAGAGCCAACTTCACAGCGTTTACAGTCTCCATCGTATCCCACTCAGCGTAGAAATCCTCCGCATGTTCAGGAACTTCCACACGATGAGAATGAGAGATACCGCTGCTAGTCAGGCCAAAGCTTGGAGAAAGATAAGTACGGTTGGTTGAGATTTGTTCCTGGCCGATCGTGAGTGCTGTATGAAGTGAAGCTTCCGCTTTCACATTGTAAACAAGCGCGACCTTCATCGAGGACAGATGGTACTGTGGTATCGCCTGATCAGAAACTCTCCATAAAATTCTACTGACCAATTACTTGTGTGCTAATATAAGCATTTTAGATTCTATGTCAAGAAAAAAATGCATTTTGCAGTGCGCGGCCGCGGGTGAGTTGATCAACGCGCGACAGTGTGAGTTGACTAGAGGAGAGATGAGTGTTGAATCGTTCAGAGGTACAAGTGGTGAGTGAAGAGTTTGAGTTTTACTTTTTGTTTTTCTGTCTCGAATGACTATCGCGGTGTCAAGCGGTTTGCAATAGCGATAACGCATCGCGGAAGTGAGTCCGAAGGTGGTCTTTTAACATCTGATTTTCTGGAAGCTTAAGATAAGGATCGCGCGCAACAACATTGAAGGCATCAGCGCGCGCTTCGTCAAGTATCGATGTGTCACTGACTATATTTGCAACTTTGAATTCTGGAACGCCGCTCTGCCGTGTGCCAAAGAAATCGCCCGGACCACGCAGTTGTAGGTCGACCTCCGCAATCTTGAATCCATCATTCGTTCCTACCATTGTTGCAAGGCGACGCTCAGCAAGCCTTTGCTGTTCCAAAACCTCACGTGCTTTCCCAGCGTCACGCATAATGTGTTCAGCACGTCTTGCAACCCATCTTTTTGCAACCAAGACACAGTACGATTGCTCACTTCCCCTACCCACCCTACCGCGCAACTGATGAAGCTGCGAAAGACCGAACCGTTCGGCATTTTCAATCACCATGAGCGAAGCATTCGGGATGTCGATGCCGACCTCGATAACAGTTGTAGCGACAAGAACGTCAAGCTCCCGCCGCGAAAACTTCTCCATAAGGGTGTCCTTTTCATCACTTGGCAGCCGACCATGGATGAGCCCTAGACGCAAATCAGGAAAGACCTTGTTCTGCAGATGTTCGAAATGCACGGTGGCAGCCTTGAGGTCTACCTTTTCAGATTCCTCAATGAGCGGGTACACAAAATATGCCTGTCTGCCCTGCTTGATCTGGTCGCGGACAAATTCAAAAACAGACTCTTTCTCGTCATCATATCTCAATATAGTCTTGACTGGCTTCCTGTTCTTAGGCAACTCGTCGATGATGGAAACGTCAAGCTCTCCATATAGTGTAAGGGAGAGTGTTCGGGGGATTGGGGTCGCAGTCATTACCAGCACATCAGGGCTACTCCCTTTCTTACGGATTGACGCCCGTTGCATAACACCAAACCGATGCTGCTCATCAATGACGACGAACCCAAGCTTTGCAAATTCAACATCCTTCTCAAATAACGCGTGAGTTCCCACGACTATTTGCGCTGAACCGCGCTGGAGATCAGCCAGCACATCCCGCCTTAACCTACTGCGCTGGCCACCGATAAGCAGTCGGATATTCACTGGCACGTTCCTGAGCAAACCAGATAAGGTCCTGTAATGCTGTTCGGCAAGGATCTCTGTGGGTGCCAAGAATGCTGCTTGATAGCCATTCTCCACTGCGATGAGCATCGATATTAATGCGACGATCGTCTTGCCACTACCAACATCTCCCTGAAGCAGGCGGTTAAGCGGTTTCGATACTTCCATATCTGCAGTAATCTGATGAATGACACGAATCTGCGCTTTCGTCAATCTGAAAGGGAGTGAATCTACTAGTTGGCGTGCCAACTTGCTCTTCACAGAGAATGCAATACCTAGCGTGCTCTCTTTGAGCCATCGCCGTCTTAGCGCTAGTTTAAGTTGAAAATAGAAGAACTCGTCATACTTTAGACGGCGGAGACTAGCTTCAAGCTCAGGTTGAGCTTTCGGAAAGTGAACGGTGTATATTGCTGCCTGCAGCGCGACAAAGTTATGGTCTCGGATTATGGAATCCGGAAGGGACTCACTGATAGAATCAAGGTACGACCTAATGGCTGAGTTGATAACTCTTCTAAACCCCGCGCTGTCGAGTCCCACCCGTTCCAAGTTCCTGCCAGAAGGGTACAAGGGGACAAGCCCACCGGTGTTCAGCGTTTTGCTCCAGTCTATTCGAGATGAATCTGGTTCGTTCCCATCATCATTATTGGCACTCGCGATCCTGTCAAGATCCGGATGAACAAACTGTAGTACGTCGCCATAAAACGAAGGCTGACCCGAGACAGCTAGCAGCTCTCCCACGTGGAAGGCTTTCTTCCAGTACTGGACGCCTCCAAACCACACACATTGCATTGACCCCGTCTGATCGGCAAGAGCGAGCACGAAGCGCGCTTTGCTACGGAACCCGACTCCCCTAAAAGATCTTACTTCTCCAACAACAGTACAATATCGGTGGACGTCAGTAGATCCGCCAGGGTGCAGAGACGCATGCGAGTCTACTATCTGATGCGAGCACATTTCCCGGAGCTCTGCTATTGTGACAATTGCCGTTTTGTCCAAATAGCGACGGGGTATGTACATGAAAAGATCACCAACAGAACTGACACCGTGCTTTTCCAACACGGCTGATCTCGCGGGACCGACGCCTTTGAGAAACTGAACAGGTGTTGACAACGGGTCTTTTAACGCAAAGGTGGAAGAGTTCATAACAAAAAAAGATACACCGATGAGGCGCCACTGTCAAGGACAGCCAATGTAGGTTTGCGGACATCCTTTCATAAGATGCTTCCAATAATCAATCTACTCAACAGCTAACGAAGACGAATTGCTAGTGAGGCACAGAGCTTGATGAATGGCATTTCTTACGGCTCAAGTTCAAGAGCAAGATGCCATTGACGCTGGGAGAATCGTTTTGGAACACGGTCATCGCGGAGAAACGGAGACAGGGTCAACCACAGAAAAATTTCTAGCCCAAGATGAATGTTGGGCACGAGTGATGTAATCATACTTCACCCTTCGGATCTCTAGTCATCAGATCGTAGCATGCCTTAAGGGGGTCCTTTCCCTCGAACAATATCTTGTGTACCTCAGCAATAATCGGAACTTCCACACCCACACGATTTGCCAGGTCGAAAGCTGACTGTGTTGTTGC